>CAYXVC010000006.1:0-38419 GCA_964468225.1 uncultured Gammaproteobacteria bacterium | reverse complement strand
AATCAGGTTCTGATTGGGGGCTATTTTCTTTTGTTGTTACCACTTGATCACGACTCACACCTTTAATCTGCTTAACAGTGTCTGCACTTACTTTGAAAAAATAGCCAAGATCAGAACGTTTCAACACGTAATCATCCCACCCTTCCGGTTTTGAAAAGCTGTATGTTAATTGCTTACCTTCTTTTAGGTGAATGATATAAGCAAACTCTGGAACCGATTGGTGATACGACTCTTGATCTTCATCACCCAATACTTCCAGATAATTGATTCTTTCCAGTTTTTGTACTAACGAACTGGCCTCTTGCTGGGCAGTTATTTCACCCTCTTTAAGATTTTCAACCAGAAAAACCTCACCTTCACGCTTTAATGTAAATGATGGAAGTTCTACTTTAACCAGCTCACCTTCAGAAATATGCAATTTACTTTGATCGACCCAATCATTAGATTCCAGACTTAATTCAAATGCGCTGAATTCAATTGTATAGATATTTTGATCACCATCAATACGCACATGCACTTTACGAAAACCGGGGGATGTTCCAATCAAAATCGTTTGAACTGCTTGCTTCCCTTTGTAAAGCGTTAATTTTCGTTCGAACTGTTTTGTCGACACTTTAAAGCGCATTGCCGCTTCTTCTGTTGTCGCATTTGGCCAACCTTTTTTTAACTGATTTAATTTGCCCAATACTTGTTCAAACTTGATTTGAGACACAGGAAAATTTGCTAACGTGGGCAATTGCCATAGACCTTCTGTTTTTTCCAAACGGAGTGTTTTATCAGCGCCTTCAATAGTCATTGCATCCACTATTTGCAGATCAACAGACAGCAACGACTCTTCAGGTTGGTAAGCGCTGTAATCGTCACCCGTCATATTAAGAACAAGCGCTAATGCCCCTTGGGCAACCAATACAACAAGTAAAACAGTTATGATACGGTTCATTATTTAACCTCCTCACTGTTCAATAATTTCTGATAGCTGTCTGCCAATCGTCGGCGTGATCGCCAATAGAGCAAGTAAATAACCAGTAAACCAAGCAGTGCCGCCGCATAGTTCAAATACTCCCAATAGACTTGTATCTCTTTTTCTATCGGATCCAGAATACGAGCAAAATGGCTACGACTACGAATTGAGAGCAAGCCTCGATCTTCCAGTGACCAATCAATGGAATTTTCCATTAATTGAATGGTGTTTACATAAGGGGTTCGAGTCGTATTCATAGCGAGATCAAGCATCTCATCTGTCACAAAAGTACTGGATGCAAACAGAATAATACGTGCCGATTCCGGGGACTTTTCGATCACGCTGCTTACAATAACAGACGCTTCTTCACCCTGACCTTCCGGCACATCACTCTTTTTGAGCAGAGGTGAAGGCTGGCCTTTAAAATAGGACTCAAATTGACCTTCAACCGCTACTGCCAACAGTTGTTTGCCCTGCTCGCCACTGACAGAAAACCCCATGTCTGGATAAGTTTCAAAATCGGGCTGAATATCCAATGAGTCAGAAACCCAGGCTTGATCGGTACTTTCTAACAGGCGTGTTACCTGCCGCGCACCATTTTTTTCATTATCAATCCCGATCGGTGATGGCCAGTTCATGGTTACTTGAGGAATACCGGCCATTAAACCGCTGTCGCTATTCATTCCGTCACTACGAATATCCACAAAATAGGGGTAGTTCACCATCTGTATCTCTTGAACCATGAAGCCCCCCAGATTACGCTCTACAGGAATTGGGAAAGCACTGTTTTGAGGATCCAGCACCATCTGTTTTTTCAAATCAATTCCATGATGATTAAGCCATTGATTCAGTCCCGTATTGTTAGCGACAGCGGAAATAGTACCTTCCATTTTGATATCAAAAGGTGAGGCCGCCAATAGGACTGTGCCCCCTTTCATCAAAAATTGATCCGCTGCAAACAGTTGTTTTTCATCCAGCCGTTCGGGAGACAGCATCAACAACAGATCAGCCGATTCAGAAACCTGTCCCGATTTCAGGTCGGTATGATCCAGCGTTGAGTTGCCCTGCAAAGGATGGATTAATTGTTCAAAGCGTTTATTACTGCCTTGAGCCATACCAAACTGCGCCATCATGGGACTCACTGCTTCCGGTGCATTAATAGCGACTGTT
Organism: uncultured Gammaproteobacteria bacterium; assembly: GCA_964468225.1. Lineage (GTDB taxonomy): Bacteria > Pseudomonadota > Gammaproteobacteria > JAADGQ01 > JAADGQ01 > S141-38. The sequence goes on along the minus strand of CAYXVC010000006.1, from coordinate 36,288 downwards.
TTAAGAAAACCACTGGCAAAATGTTTCAAACTGGCTTCAAGAGCACGTTCCATCCCTCCTTCATCCAGACCTTCAGGCAGCGGCACTTGTACCACTTTTCCGCCACTTTCCAGCGTCATATAAAACCAGAATGAGTCCGGGTTAAACAGGTCAATGGCCATCGGACGAAAACCGTACTCTGCTTCCAACTGCTGTGCCAAAGCACCGCCATTGGCTTCAGGGTCATCAAAATTAACGTTCAATTTTCCATTGGATGATGCTTCCAGTTTTGAAAGCACATTCTGGAGCTTTTCACGTAGCTCAATTAATGGTTCGGGCAGGGTTTCATCCGGTGAAATATAGCCTTGAAACTGAACCGGCTGAGAAATGTTCGCAAACAGGTTGCCTGCCCCCTGATAACCATAAAGCACTTTTTTGATGGCGCGCGTAATATCATATTCCGGATTACGCAACATAACATCCAGTTCCATTTCATTGTGTACTTTGACATCAATCAGATCACGAAAGTTGAGCGTTTCGTATTGATCACCATATTGAATCAGAACATCAAAATATGAGTTGACAATGCCTGCCTGATATTTACTCGCTGTTTGCAACGGTTCAGGGCGAATACCGTACTTCTCCCCTGCTTCCTGCTCCAATTCCGGATTTTCCAATGGATCCACAAATTCAACCCTGATTTTTCCATCTCCTGCCACGGAATACTCTTCAATCAGGTCACGCAGTTGTGGCACGAGTGGTGCCAGTAACGGATGTGTTTGCGCACTAAAATAACCACGAATCAGTAAAGGTTCGCGTAACTGATTCAGATAGCTTTTAGTGGAATCGGATATAGAATAGATTTGACCTTGTGTAATATCAACCCGCGCTGAATTAACCTGCTGCAACCAGATATTTCCCGCCAGGAAATTAGCAACAAACAAGCCTGTAACGACCTTCCAACGCGTATGATTTGATTGCCCTTTCTGGCCTGCCCAGCGTATTTTTTCCAGTGCCAATACATTCAGAGTCAGAAAGACACCTACAAGACTCAGATAGTAATAAATATCGCGCAGATCAATTACGCCACGAGTGATTGATTCAAAACGTGACCCGGAGCCTAATAACTTTAAGTACTCTCCTGCCTGATTTCCAAACAGTGAAGTCAAACCTTCCGAACCCAGCAGATAAAAAAAGCTGCAAATCAATACCGTGACAATCAGGCTGACAATTTGATTCTCGCTACGCGCACTCACAAACAGCCCGATTGCAGTGTAAGCGGCGGCTAAAAATAGTGTCGCAAGATAAGCGCCCAATACAGGCCCCCAATCTAATGGCCCTAAAAAAGCGACAGTAATAGAGAGTGGCAATGTCAACAGCAATGCAATTGAAACCAATGCCATACAAGCCAGAAATTTACCCAGCACGTAATCAAGCGTGCTCACAGGAGCTGTCAGCAAAAATTCCAATGTGCCAGCGCGTCGCTCTTCACTCCACATACGCATTGTGAGCGCTGCCACCAAAAAGATCAGTAAAACGGGCATCCACTGAAATAGTGGACGCATATCCGCAATGTTTCGGGAGAAAAATGTTTCTACCCAGAAAAAAACAAACAGATTCACCGCCAAAAATGCACCAAAAAAGATAAATGCAGCCGGTGTTGAGAAAAAGGAAGCAAACTCTTTACGAGCGATGTTTTTAATATTATGCATGGGCTTCCTCGCTCTCTTCAGCGCTATTAATGTCCTGAAAAATTGTTTCAAGATTATATTGTTCAGGCTTCAGCATGTAGAGTTCTACGCCCTTTTCTATAATTGCTTTAGATACCATAGAAGTAACATCCGAAAATTGCTCTATATTGTTTATTTTTAAAGAATAATGGTGTTGGTTTTTTTCGCTATATAAATATTCAACACTGGTCACAGCAGCAATGGAATCGAACAAACCGTTTGTTTCATCACGATCCGTATTCACCGCAATCAACAAACTGTGTGATGTCGTCTGCAATTCATCCAGTCGCGCATCCAGTACTTTTTTCCCATTGCGAATAATAATGGCTCGGTCACAAATCGCCTGAACTTCATGCAATATATGTGTAGATAAAATGACTGTTGAATTTTCAGCCAGCTCTTTAATAAGCGCTCGCATATGTTGGATTTGAGAAGGATCCAGACCATTAGTAGGTTCGTCCAGAATTAAAATTTTGGGTTCATGAAGAATCGCCTGCGCCACACCGACGCGTTGACGATAACCGCGAGAAAGTGTTGAAATAGGCTGAGTCGCTTTTTGATTCAGCTCAGTACGCCGAATTGCTTTGAAGACCGCTTGTGAACGTGATGATTCTGGAATACCGTGCAACCCCGCCGCATAATTCAGATAATCAATGATGGTCATTTCCGGATAAACAGGGCAATTTTCGGGCAAATAGCCAATTTTTTGTTGAACAGCCCGTTGTTGCTGACCGATATCCAGACCACCGATCTCAATCGTACCAGAGCCCGGTTCCAAATAGCCTGTCAGCATTTTCATAATGGTGGTTTTACCTGCACCATTATGCCCAAGCAGTCCGACAATCTCGCCTTGTTTGATGTGAAACGACACATCATTCACCGCAGTAAAATCCCCGTAACTGCGGGTGAGGTTTTCAATTTTTATCATGATGATAAATACACTCTGATTTTTATAGATTCAATACAAAATACGAGGTTTTCGATAGACAAAGTAATCGAAAGTTCATTCCATTTTTCATGGCTTTATTTAAAATAGCCAAACAAGAATTTTGTTATTTTTTACAAAAAGATAAGTAAAGACCAGTCCGTTTGAAAATTATTGCTATTATATATAGTCACGGAATAAATCGCTCTATTTTTCATACGGTTTTTATAGGAAATATATGGATCACAGCTATTTAAACGAAATACTCATCCTGTTTGCTGTTGCAGTCGGTGTTGTTATTTTGTGTTTACGCCTGAATTTACCCGCCATTTTAGGTTATTTATTTGTGGGTGTGCTCGTAGGTCCTTATGGGCTTGCGCTCATTCACGATACTGAACATACACGGGAATTAGCCGAATTTGGTGTCGTCTTCCTGTTATTCACGATCGGTCTGGAATTTTCCTTACCACAACTCATGCGCATGAAAACCAGCGTGCTGGGCTTAGGCGGAACTCAAGTATTATTCACCACTGCTATTACCGCTGGAATTGCAATGTATTTAGGCTTGCCACTCAGCAGTGCCATCTTGATGGGAGGCATTATTGCAATGTCTTCAACGGCACTGGTGATTCGTCAGCTGACCGATCAAGCCGAACTGCATACCCGTCATGGGCGCAATGCTGTCGGCATTCTGTTATTTCAGGATGTTATGGTCATCCCGTTTTTGATTCTCGCGGCCATGCTTTCAGGTGCAACAGACGACACACCTATGCATGCACTTTTGATGGCCACAGGCAAAGGTATTTTGGCTCTGGCACTTATTTTTGCTGTGGGTCACTGGATGCTGCCTCCCCTATTCCGTGGCGTTGCCAAACACCGTTCGGCAGAACTCTTTACCTTGACCGCTTTGCTCGTTGCAATGAGCGCCGCATGGTTAACCAGTCAACTGGGATTATCATTAGCTCTAGGGGCATTTGTAGCAGGAATGATGTTAGGAGAGACCGAGTTCCGTCATCAAATAGAAGCTGAAATCAGACCTTTTCGTGATGTTCTGCTCGCCCTGTTTTTTATCACTATTGGAATGTTGTTTAACATCAAACTCCTGCCAGAGATATGGTCGTGGGTGTTAATGTTGGTCGTTGGTCTGGTATTAATAAAAGGGATACTCATTGTAGTGCTTTGCCGACTATTTCAATGGGACGCTTCTGTATCGCTCAGAACGGGGCTGGTATTAGCGCATGGAGGAGAGTTTGGTTTCGCAATTCTGACTTTGGCACTTGCTGGTGATATTTTTCCGTCAAACTATGGGCAAATTGTATTGGCTGCACTGCTCATCAGTATGGGGGTAACGCCTTTTCTTATTCGCTATAATGGATCCATCGCCAAAAAAATTCTGCCTGATGCCACCGCAATGAGTCGCCATGCACTTGAAGAACAAGCCGCAGATACAACACACGGCGTTGAAAATCACGTTATTATCTGCGGTTATGGCCGTATAGGGCAAAATATTGCACGAATTCTGGAGACCGAAGATATCCCTTATGTTGCTATGGATCTGGATCCCACGCTGGTTCAAAATGCAATCAAAGCCAAAGAACCGGTGACTTACGGAGACTCAGCCAATTTGCATCTGCTTGAAGCAGTCGGTTTGGCAAAAGCTTCTGCATTGGTGATTAGCGTCAATGATTTTAATATTGCACTGAAAATCATTCACAAAGTACGCCAAGTCAATACATCCATTCCTATTTTAGTACGTACAACAGACGATACACATCTGGAAACATTACAAAAAGCAGGCGCTACAGAGATTATCCCTGAAACAATGGAAGCCAGTTTAATGATCTCATCGCATCTGCTTTTGATGCTCAAAGTGCCTGTATCACGTGTGCTGTATAAAATTCGTACCATAAGAAAAGATCGCTACACTGTACTGCATCAGCTTTTTCCAGGTGAAGATGCCACCACGATTCTTAGCAGTGGTGGAGAGATAGAACAATTGCGGGCCATCGAACTGCCTGAAAATGCGGATGTCACAGAACAATCTATTGCAGATTTAAAGCTGGATGCACTGCATGTTTGTATCTCCGTATTACAGCACCAAGACCAACGCATTCCAAATCCATCGCCGGATACTCTGGTATATTCAGGCGACGTACTCACACTTTATGGCACACCAACAGCATTAGATAAAGCTGAAAACTATTTGTTGAAATCAACCTGGGGGCCAAACCATTGAACGCCCACCAAGAAGATGCAAATGAATATGATTAACCGTTTGGCCACCGTCTTTATTGCAGTTGATGACTGCACGATAACCACTTTCCGAAATACCTTCCTGTTTCGTGATTTTTTTTGCGGCCAGATACAGTTTGCCAATTAACGCTTCATCCTCATGACTTATATCGTTCATCGTCGAGATATGCTTTTTGGGTATCACCAAAATATGCACAGGTGCTTGAGGATTCAAATCCCGAAACGCTAAAACACTATCATCTTCATAAACAACATCAGGCTTAATATCACCTGCGACCATTTTGCAAAACAGACAATTTCCCATACCATGACACCTCATCAGTTAATTTAAATGGAACGATACACCGAGATGAATCCAAAAGCCAAAACCCTGTACTGGTACGATTACGAAACTTTCGGCATTAATCCTGTCTACGATCGAATTTCTCAATTTGCAGGGATTCGTACCGATGAAAATCTGAACATTATTGGCAAACCACTCAACCTTTACTGCAAACCCGCCAACGATATGTTGCCCAGCCCAGAAGCCTGTTTAATAACCGGCATCACGCCGAAAACAGCTTTCGATAATGGAGTTCCTGAAACAGATTTTATAAAACAGATTCATGATGAGTTTTCACGACCTAATACTTGCGTGGTGGGCTACAACAATATTCGATTTGATGATGAATTCACTCGCTACACACTCTACCGAAACCTGCTCGACCCTTATGCCAGAGAGTGGAAGAATGGAAATTCTCGCTGGGATATCATCGACATGGTTCGCCTCACCCGCGCACTGAGGCCCCAAGGCATTCAGTGGCCAACACACAGCGATGGTCGTCCCAGCATCAAACTGGAAGATCTGACCGTCGCAAATGGTATCACTCATGATGCAGCGCACGACGCACTTTCAGATGTTTACGCCACAATCGCTGTGGCCAAACTGATAAAAGAGAAGCAGCCCAAGCTTTATGACTATGCTTATCAAAACCGATCCAAACATAAAATCGGTGCGATGTTGAACATGAAAACACAAACACCCGTTTTACATATCTCCGGCATGTACCCCACAGAGTTAGGTAACACAGCCATAGTCGCCCCTGTCGCACTACATCCGACCAACAAGAATGGAATCGTTGTCTATGATTTACGCTATGATCCAAAGCCTTTGTTCGAACTCAGTGCAGAAGAGATACAAGCAAGATTATTTACACCCACGGAAGAGTTACCCGAAGATGTAGAACGTATACCGTTGAAAACCGTCCATCTAAACAAATGCCCTGTTATTGTTCCTGTAAAAACCCTGACCCCTGAATCAGCAGAGCGCTTTCAAATTAATATTCCGCTCTGTCTTGATCATTATCAATTGATCAAAAAAATGTCCGGTTTACAACAGAAAATCCAGCAGGCACTCTCAATGACACAATTTGAAGAAAAAACCGATCCGGATGCGTTACTCTACGGTGGCGCATTCTTTGAAAATGCCGATAAAGAAAAAATGGAAGCGATTCACAACATGAAGCCGGAGCAACTTGCAAAGCTTTCGCCAGTATTCAATGACTCCAGACTCCCTGAAATGTTATTTCGTTACCGTGCCCGAAACTTTCCGGAAAGCCTGTCAGATCAAGAGCAATCTGATTGGAATGAATACCGTAGAGATCGCCTGACTCGCCCCGAAAAAGGGAAGTTAACTCTGAATGAGTTTTATCAAAATATCGAAGAATCCCGGAAAAATAGTGACCTCACTTCCACAGAACAATTACTGCTCAATGAGCTTGAAAGTTATGGAAAAGGGCTTCTTTCTTAAACCGAATATTTTCACTATTTATGGCATTGTTGAGTATTAAATTAACCTGTACAATATAGATAATATTCACGAACGGAATTCGTCGAATTACAAACATAAGGAAGAGTCACAAGGATGACAATACTCGAAACAGCTTCAATACAATCTGGGCAGTACACCATACCACTCCCTCTGGACGAAGTCGTACCGCCTTCTATAGATAGTTTTACCGATCTATCCAGTCAAAACAGTGATGTGCACAACATGCATATTATGATCATCAATAATACTCCTGACAATATTGAACTATTGCAGATCATGTTACAACGCAGTGGATTTACCAACACATCATCTGCATTATGTATCAAAGAGACTTTAGAGCGCCTAGAACACCATACAGACAAAGGTGAGTGTGATATTGATCTGATTTTGCTTGATACAATGATGCCAGGGTCTGACGGTTACCAAGTGTGCAATGTCCTCAGTGAAACAGAGGCATGGAAAGATATTCCGGTTATTATTATTACTGCTGCGAATATATGGCCCGATGAGATCGCTGATAATGGGATAAGTGCGGGAGCCATTGATGTTATTTTCAAACCCATCCGCCGCCGAGAACTTGCTCCACGCCTCATATCGACTCTCACCTTTAAAAAAGAGCGTGATTTAAGAAAGCGGCGCGAACTTGAACTTGAACTTGAACTTTCAGAGCGACGTGATATTGAAGAACGTCTTAAATTTGTTACCGGCCACGACCATCTGACAGGGCTCAATAACCGCCAACACCTCGAAGAATCTCTCACACGCTCCATTCTCAACTGCCGCAAAAATAACACGACCCATGCCTTGTTATACCTGAATCTGGAGCAATTCAAAGTTATCAATGATGCTGGAGGGTATGAAGCGGGCAACCAAATACTGATCAAGATCGCCAATGTATTAAAAAAGCAGCTGGAAAAAACATCAAAAGAACTTTCCCGTATTGGTCCGGATGAGTTTACTGTTCTGATTGAAAATACATCAAAACAGCAGGTGTCCTATATCGCAGAATCACTCTATCAAGAGATAACAGAAATTTCTGTTGGGCGACAATACAAAATAGTTGCACGCATTGGTATCGCATTCATACAACCCTGGAATGCCAGCAACCCAGGGAATATTTTGTCTCGTGCAGAGCAGGCTTGCTGCGTTGCAAGACAAAGCACCTCAAATAAAATCCACATATATAGTGAGAAAGACAGCCAGATTGCTGAGTTCAAAAGCACTAACTACTGGATTCCAATCATTAAAAATGCCTTGGAAAAAAATCAGTTTCAGCTTTTTTTTCAACCTGTATTCGATGTTAAGAACAATAAAGTAACACGCTATGAAGCTTTGATTCGACTGCGTGACAGTAATGGAAAATTTATCAGCCCCGATAATTTTATCCCCATCGCAGAACGCATGGGGATGATTCATGACATTGATTTATGGGTGGTTGAAAATGCATTTAATACTCTGAGTTCACTATCAAAAGAGTGCGCATCAATCGCATTAAATATTAATCTCTCCACACACTCTTTTATCAACCCGTCTCTGGTGCCATTGGTTCAATACAAGTTACAACAAACAGAAATAGACCCTGAGAGAATTACTTTTGAAATCACCGAAACAGCAGCGATTAATAATTTTGAAAAGTCACAAGAGATGGTCAATCATTTAAGAAATCTAGGCTGCAAATTTGCTTTAGATGACTTTGGAGCAGGCTTTAGCTCTTTTAGTTATTTAAAACATTTTGACGTTGACTGTTTAAAAATTGATGGCGCATTCATTACAAATTTAATCAATAACCCAATTGACCAAACACTCGTTCGAGCTATTATTGAAATAGCAAAAACCTTGAACAAAAGTACCGTTGCTGAATTTGTCAGTGATCAAGCAACTTTTGAACTGCTTAAAGAGTACGGTATTGATTATATTCAAGGGTATTATACAGGCAAGCCGCAACCTTCAATCCCATAGGTTCATCCCCCGCCACACTCGTTACTGTGACGGGGGATAATTACTATTTATGGTTTTTTTGAGAATGGGACTCTTCTTTATTTTTATCCGATTTTTCATTCATCACTGTCGAGCTTTCACTCTCATCGGCAAGTTTTTTCTCTTCACTGGCGGGTTTGTTTTTTTCTTCCTCACCATCACCCGACATCGCGCCACGAAAACCTTTTATAAAGCCACCAACATCCGTTCCCATGCCTTTCAGGCGTTTTGTACCAAAAATAAGTACAACAATAACGAGAACAATTAATAATTGCCAGATACTGATTCCACTAAAACCCATAATAATTTGATCTCCATAGATATTGGTTTGATTCTAACGATTCACAGCCCACGCTACAAATTTCTTATTTCATACACGTTCCTTATCGGGCTTAACCATTTCAAACCCACCATCGTCCATAATAAAAGTACGGCCAAATCCTGCCACATAGCGCCCTTGTTGCGGTGAGAGGCGATACATATGAAAATCTTTCAAAGATTTTAGCAATTCAATTATCTTGCCAAATTTTTTGGAAAAGATGGGCATGACCAAACTATAAACTTCACTTTTTCTTTCAACCCTCAATGCGTGGCATTGATAACTGACTCGTTTTCTGGCAAAAATATTTTTGGCATCACGCTCATCTTCTATAAATAACAGACTTGTTTTATCTGTTTCGGTCAAATTTTTGGTATGCATTGCCAATTCACTAATCAATACAAAATAGTCCCCTTCATATTCAACATAAGGAGCATAGCTGGCTTCCGGCTCACCATGACCACTGACTGTTGCCATCAATACCGAAGAAAAACCTTCAATAAACTGCCAACAATCTTTTTTTTCTGCTTCTAAAGCCAGAGCATCTGATCCCATATTTTCCACCTGCAAAATGTTATGTTACAAGAGATTATACAATAATTTAAATTTGACTAAAAAAGTCAGAAATTAATACGAAATATAGCCCCATAAAGGCTCTCACAGTTTATTCACAGAACCTGTGGATAACCTTGTGGATGAATTCTTTAAAAAAGTTCTAAAACGGCACTACGACTCACTTTCCATCAAAACGACCACAAAATATACAACTATATTTTTACGATAATTTTCAAATAGTTAAATAGATAAGCTCAAAACATTGACGCCTTTTATTTTTTATGTCTAAACATACAAAGTATTAGCGTCTGAGAATAAAAGGCTGTGGATTTTTACAAAAGTCAACCATTTATTATGCCTTCTCACACTCAAATTTTTCCTTTCATATCATTCCACCTGAATATTCATCTACAATAGCTGTAAATTCATTTTACAGCCAATAAAAACACGCTTTCAAACAGAGCAAAAAATTGACATATGACTGAAAATCCGGCATAAAATAGCGTTTATTCTCTTAATAACGTGCTGTATATTTAAGAATGCCGATTCACTTTACAAAAATGCATGGTTTAGGTAATGACTTTATTGTCATTGATGCCATCAATCAAAAAATAAACCTCACTCCTGAACAAATTCACTTTATGGCCGATCGCCATTTTGGAATTGGTTGTGATCAACTGCTTCTAGTTGAAAGTTCACAGCAAAAAGGTATTGATTTTCATTATCGAATTTTTAATGCTGATGGCAGTGAAGTTGAGCAATGTGGTAATGGTGCACGTTGCTTTGCACGCTTTGCCAGGGATCACCATCTTATTGAAAAGAATGATATTATAGTCAGCACCACCTCTGGAATCATCAAACTGCATATCGAAGCCGATGGGCAAGTGACTGTCAATATGGGGTTTCCCGAATTTGAACCAGAGAAAATTCCTTTTAAAGCCTCAGCGCTTGCTGACCGTTATTTACTGGAGCTGGAAGACCAACGTATTGAGATTGGCGCTGTCTCCCTAGGCAACCCCCACGCAGTTTTACAAGTGGATGATGTTGATTTAGCTGCGGTTCAGCTATTGGGTCCAATGATAGAATCTCACCCCCGTTTTCCTGATCGGGTCAATGTGGGTTTTATGGAAGTCGTGACACGCGACTATATTCGTTTGCGAGTTTTCGAACGAGGCAGCGGTGAAACACTGGCTTGTGGCAGCGGTGCATGTGCTGCTGTAGCAATCGGTCAGCGCCAGGGAGTAATCGATCAAAATGTGACTGTCGAATTGCAGGGCGGCAGATTGAAAATATGTTGGACTGGAGACCACAATGAGCCTATATGGATGACAGGCCCCACTAATACCGTCTATGAGGGTGATATTGAACTATGACTATAGAACCATTTTTACAATCAAGCACTCTGAATGCTCAATCCGTTATTGACTATCTACAGGCGCACCCTGATTTTTTAGTTAATCATACCGATCTGTTTAATCAACTCAGTACATCGAGAGATACAAAAGGTACCACTTCATTCTCAGAGCATCAGACCAAGGTGCAACAAGAAACGATTAAACAACTGAAACAACAAATGAATGAATTAGTGGGCATCGCTCACGATAATGATAAAATCAATCAGCGTATCCGGGAGTTAACATTAAAGTTACTGGATGCAAAAACGCCTGATAAACAACTGACTGCTATGCATGACTGTTTGAAAACTGACTTCAATACTGATGTTGTAACGCTTAACCTATTTTCAAGCCATCAAAACCCGACTAACTCAAGTCTCGAAATCAAGTACATAGATCGCACAGACAAGAGCCTGCTCCCTTTTGGCGAGTTATTAGAGGCAGGGAAATTCTCATGCGGAAAGTTAAAGCCTGAAATACTTCAATGGCTATTTGGCCAACAAACAAAGGAAATTCAGTCCGCTGTATTTTTACCGCTAGGTACTGACCATTGCTTTGGTGTACTAGGGCTCGGAAGCTTTGATGCAAACCGCTATCACGCAACGCAAGGCACACTGTTTCTATCTTTTCTTGGTGAAATTATCAGCCATTCATTACGACGCCACTTTAAACTTTAGAATTACCCTCAAAATCAGAAGCGGTATATTTATCGCTTCTGTATGCAGTACAATCTGATGCATGCAGAACCGACTCCACCCAGATGAAACCAAACGCCTGTTAAAACTGGCCACCTATGCTTCAGTCTTTATTGCTTTTCTTCTAATTATTACAAAACTGATTGCCTGGCTGATGAGCGACTCGGTTAGCTTGTTAGCAACACTCATTGACTCCTGTCTGGATGCTGCGGCATCGCTTCTTAATCTGTATGCCATTAAACATGCCTTGCAACCCGCTGATGATCAACACCGCTTTGGTCACGGCAAAGCAGAGTCTCTCGCCAGCTTGGGGCAATCTGCTTTTATCGCAGGATCCGCTGCCTTTTTGTTGCTGGAAGCCAGCAGTCGTTTGTTTAACCCGCATACGCCCGATGCGATTGGCATAGGCATTGCTGTGATGATTTTTTCTATTTTTGCAACATTTGTTCTGCTTTCCATCCAGCGTCATGTCATAAAAAAAACCAATTCAACAGCCATTCAAGCCGACTCATTGCACTATAAAATGGATGTTTTAATTAATTTCAGTGTCATTATAAGTTTACTTCTCGCAAGTATGGGCGCACCTGTATTTGATTCTATTTTCGCAATCGCAATCGCGGGATTCATTCTGCACAGTGCCTGGAAGATTGGTAGTGAATCTGTTCAACTGCTGATGGATCGTGAGCTACCTGATGACGAACGCTACCGCATTGAGCAGATCGTATTAAGGCATGCTGAGGTACGAGGTATGCATGACCTGCGAACACGTCGCTCAGGTATGTTTAGCTTCATTCAACTGCATTTGGAGCTGGATGATGAATTAAGTTTACTTCAGGCGCACACTATTGCAGATGATGTTGAACTTGAATTGCTCAAAGCGTTTCCCGATGCTGAGGTTATTATTCATCAGGATCCTGCCAGTGCACTGCCACAGTTTCCCGATCTTGAGCGACGCTAATTTTCTTCACGTTTGTTATACTGCGCCGTTTCAACCTAGAATGCCGATTTAACGAATGAACCCCGATCTAGCCAAACTGAGCCCTTATCCATTTGAATTTCTTGCAAAGCTCAAAGCCGAGGTCACACCGCCGACTGAAAAACAACCTATTTTTCTCTCTATTGGGGAACCTAAACATACACCACCAAGCTTTGTTTGCGAAGAAGTCATCACTCACATGCATAGCTTATGTCGCTACCCGACCACCAAAGGTTCCGATGAACTGCGTGAAGCCATTGCTGACTGGCTGATAAAACGCTTTTCTCTGCCTAGCAGTAGTTTGAGTCCTAACAAAAATGTTTTACCTGTCAACGGCACACGCGAAGCGCTGTTTGCTTTTGCACAATGCATTGTTGATTGCACAAAAAGCAATGCCAAAGTTTTAATGCCTAACCCTTTTTATCAAATCTATGAAGGGGCTGCATTTTTGGCGGGTGCGCAGCCTTATTTCCTTAATGCAACGTTCAATACAGGCCACCAACCTGATTTTGATGAAGTGCCTGAAGCGGTCTGGGAAGATTGCCAATTGCTCTACTTATGTTCGCCGGGCAACCCGAGCGGAGCCACTATTGACGCAGCTACATTTAAAAAGCTGATTCAACTGTCAGACAAACACAACTTTATTATTGCGTCTGACGAATGTTACTCAGAGCTTTATGATGATGAAAGCAAGCCCCCCGCAGGTCTGTTGGAAGCAGCGGCACAAATGGGTCGTGATGATTATAAAAATTGCATCGTATTTCATAGTCTCTCCAAGCGCTCAAATCTTCCGGGCTTGCGTTCAGGGTTTGTAGCTGGTGATGCAAATATTATTGAAAAATTTCTGCTATATCGCACCTATCACGGCTGCGCCATGCCACTGCATACTCAAGCCGCCAGCATTTTGGCCTGGCGTGATGAAAAGCATGTGCAAGCCAATAGGGAGATCTATCGTCAAAAGTTCGATGCTGTACTCGACATTTTAGAACCCGTAATGAAGATAGAACGTCCACCCGCAGGCTTTTATCTATGGGCTGAAACAACCATAAATGATACCGACTTTGCTCAACAGCTTTATGCCCAACAAAATGTCACAGTGCTGCCTGGTCGCTACCTTTCTCGTCATGCTCATGGTCTGAATCCTGGCGAAAACTATATCCGAATGGCTCTGGTTGCACCACTGGATGAGTGCATTGATGCGGCAAATCGCATAAAAGAGTTTATCAAGAAAACTTGAATATTAACCATTAACTTAATCTATTATTTAATTGTTTTAAAAGGAAAAATAATGAGTAACATTGAACAAATAATTAACGAAGCATTTGAGAAACGTGCAGAAATAACACCGCGTAATGTCGATACTCATGTCAAAGAAGCCGTCAATACTGCCATTGCTTCACTCGATTGCGGCGAACGCCGCGTTGCTGAAAAAAAGGAGGGTGACTGGGTAGTTAACGAATGGTTGAAAAAAGCGGTACTGCTCTCTTTTCGTATTGAAGACAACTATCCAATGAACGGTGGTGAAACCAACTATTACGACAAAGTCGCCCCCAAATATGCAGATTATAATTCGCGTGATTTCCGTGAAGCAGGTGTGCGAATTGTTCCCCCTGCTACCGTGCGCAAAGGTTCATACATCGCTTCAGGCGTTGTATTGATGCCCTCTTATGTCAATATCGGTGCTTATGTGGACAGCGGCACTATGGTCGATACTTGGGCTACCGTAGGATCATGTGCTCAAATTGGTAAAAATGTTCATCTTTCAGGTGGTGTTGGTATTGGTGGTGTATTGGAACCATTGCAAGCCAGCCCAACCATCATTGAAGATAACTGCTTCATCGGCGCTCGTTCAGAAGTCGTTGAAGGCGTAATCGTCGAAGAAGGTGCCGTCATTTCAATGGGCGTTTATATTGGGCAAAGCACCAAGATTTTTAACCGTGCGACCGGTGAAGTCACCTACGGTCGTATTCCTGCCGGTTCAGTGGTTGTTTCGGGTAACTTGCCTTCAAAAGATGGCAGTTACAGCCTCTATTGTGCAGTGATCGTTAAACAGGTGGACGCAAGAACTCGCAGCAAAGTCGGTATCAACGAGCTATTGAGAGATATTTAATATTGAAAACTACAATGCCAACAATATACGGTATTAAAAACTGCGATACCGTGCGAAAATCTATCAAATGGCTTAATAACAAAGGTGTTGAACATAAATTTCACGATTTTCGCAAAGATGGAATTGATGAAAGCACAGTACAACGCTGGATCTCTGCCGCCGGATGGGAAACCGTTTTAAATAAACGTGGCCTCAGCTGGAGACAGCTTTCCGACGAAGATAAAAAAGGAATTGATGATAACAAAGCGGTGAAATTGATTCTTGAAAACCCCACACTGGTTAAAAGACCTGTATTGGCGTATCAGGATGAAATTCATATCGGTTTCAATGAAACTGTTTACACTAAAATTTTTAACAAATAAAAACGATTATCCATGAGCTCAACTCTAGAACTTACCAAAGCCCTCATAAATTGCCAATCTATCACTCCTGATGATGCCGGTTGCCAGCCTATGATTATTCATCGTTTAGAAGCCATCGGTTTCAAAGTTGAAAAATTACGCTTTGGTGAGGTTGATAATTTCTGGGCGCGACGTGGCACCGAAGGCCCTCTGTTCGCTTTTGCAGGTCACACCGATGTCGTGCCAACAGGGCCAGAATCTCAATGGGACTCCCCTCCTTTCGCTGCAGAAATAAAAGATGGCTATCTGTATGGGCGAGGCGCAGCCGATATGAAGGGCAGCATCGCCGCAATGGTGACCGCTTGTGAACGCTTTATTGCTAACAACCCAAACCATCACGGTTCAATTGCATTCCTGATTACCAGCGATGAAGAAGGCCCCGCTGATGACGGTACTGTAAAAGTAATTCAGCATCTGGAGGCACGCAATGAAAAAATGGATTGGTGTTTAGTCGGCGAACCGACTTCAGAAAAAAAACTGGGTGATACGGTTAAAAATGGCCGACGCGGCTCACTCAATGGCAAGCTGACCATTCATGGCGTACAAGGGCATATTGCTTATCCTCACCTCGCCAAAAACCCGATCCACCTTGCGGCCCCTGCCCTTGCTGAATTAAGCCAGATACAATGGGATCAAGGCAATCAGTTTTTCCCACCCACAACATTTCAGATATCAAATATTAATGCTGGCACCGGAGCAACGAATGTGATTCCCGGTGATTTAGAGCTACTGTTTAATTTTCGTTACTCAACCGAAGTCACTCATGATGAACTTAAAGAGAGAGTTCATAAAGTGCTGGATCAGCACCAGTTAAAATACACACTGGACTGGTCACTTTCCGGCCAGCCCTTTATTACCCCCGAAGGAGCTTTAGTCGATGCAACCTGCGCAGCGATCAAAGAAGTAACACACATTGATACCGTTGTATCTACCACCGGTGGCACATCGGATGGACGATTTATCGCCCCCACTGGCGCTCAGGTACTTGAGCTTGGCCCTTTGAATGCAACGATTCACAAAATCAATGAGTGTGTGCTCGCAGAAGATTTGAATATCCTCTCTGATGTTTATGAGAGGATATTGGTGAAGTTACTTGTTACTCACTAAATATCTGTATTCCAACAGCGAAAGCCCCTAATTATAACTCCAAGGGCTTTTTTTAGCTTATGAGTCGCGTGAAAATTTCAGTGTCTTTTTAGGTTTTTTCTTAAAACCCCGATCACCTTTGTCACTCCGTCCGCCTCCACCAGCAGTTTCACTAATGTTCAGCTTACGCCCACAGACATGAACATTTTTCAGCTGTTGAAAAGTATTGTTAGGTATCCCTGAAGGCAAATCAACAAGGCTATAACTGTCATGCAATTTTATGTGGCCAATATCCCTGCTATCAATACCTGCTTCATTCGCAATGGCACCAACAATATTTTTCACTTGAACATCATGATCACGGCCGACTTCGATGCGATAACTCTGCATTCCTTCAGCAGGGCCTGAACGTTTATTACGACGAGGCGGCTTGTTGTCGCGCCCAAAATCTCGATCATTTCCACCGCGCTCCCTAGGTGCTCTCTCTCTTGGCATCTCCGATGGTTTAACATTTAATGGACGATCTTTTTGAACCATATAAGCTAATGCAGCGGCCATCTCATTAGCACTGATATCATGCTCATTTTGATACTGCTCTATCAGTTCTTCAAAAAATCCAAGCTCCTCAGCTTCAATCACTTCACTGATTTTTTCTTTGAATTGAGTAATTCGACGATTCACCAAATCTTCACGCGTTGGCATTTTCATCGGTGTAATGGTTTGACGTGTCGCACGCTCAATGGAGCGCAACATGCGCTTTTCACGAGGAGAAACAAATAAAATTGCTGTCCCTTTACGACCTGCACGACCTGTACGGCCAATACGATGAACATAGGCTTCAGTATCGTATGGAATATCGTAGTTTATAACGTGACTGATGCGTTCAACATCAAGCCCACGCGCCACAACATCCGTCGCCACAAGAATATCCAGTGATCCTTTTTTCAAACGAGCCACTGTTTTTTCACGCAAAGCCTGATTCATGTCGCCATTGAGTGCTGAACTGGAATAACCACGCGCCTCCAGTTTTTCAGCCAATTCAAGCGTTGCATTTTTGGTGCGTACAAAAACAATCATCGCATCAAACTCTTCAACTTCCAGAATTCGAGTTAATGCATCCAGTTTATGAAAGCCTGTGACTTGCCAATAGTGCTGGGTGATCGTATCTACAGTTGCTGACTTTGATTTAATTTTAATTTCGATGGGATTGTTGAGATGGCGCTGCGCTATTTTTCGTATGACAGGCGGCATGGTGGCAGAAAACAGTGCCACTTGGCGTGTTTCAGGCGTTTGTTCAAGAATCCACTCCACATCATCAATGAAGCCCATTTTTAACATTTCGTCCGCTTCATCTAATACCAGCGCACTCAGGCTATCTAATTTCAGTGTACTACGACGCAAATGATCCATCACACGACCCGGTGTGCCGACCACAACGTGTACGCCTCTCTGTAACTGACGCAATTGCACGCTCATGCTTTGCCCACCATAAATCGGCATAACATGAAAGCCTTTCAAATACCGAGCATAGGTTTGGAATGCTTCAGCCACCTGAATGGCTAATTCACGAGTAGGCGCTAATACCAGTACTTGTGGCTTTTTTAGCGATAGGTCAATGTTATTCAACATCGGCAATGCAAATGCGGCTGTTTTTCCTGTGCCGGTTTGCGCTTGCCCAACCATGTCACGCCCTTCCAGCAAAGGAGGGATACTTTCAGCCTGAATAGGTGATGGTGTTTCATAACCAACATCTTTAAGCACCCTTACAATAGGTTCAGAAAGTGATAATTGATCGAAAGAAACAGGAACTTCATTTGATGACATGGGGGCCTCTGAAATAGACGAATAGACGAGATATTGAATCACCCTATTCCAAGCAGACTAGACTGAACAGATAGAGCATTTATAAAAACGGAGGATTATACGCTATATTGGTACTGTTTTGTGATCAAATCGAGATAAAAGTTTTATGCTAGAATTCGTGGCTTTTTAACTCCTTGGAATCTGATATAAATGCAGCCCGCTGTAGATGAATACAATCAACGCTTTGGCAATCTTTTTCGCCTGTATGGGTGTTCAGCTGAAGAGTTCTTTAAAGAGATGCATATCTGCGTTATCGGCTTAGGTGGTGTAGGTTCATGGGCAGTAGAAGCTCTTGCACGCACAGGTGTAGGCCAAATCACTTTGATCGATTTTGATGTTGTTCGCCCTTCAAATACCAATCGACAACTTCAGGCACTCACAAAAAATACCAATAAGAAAAAATTTGAAGTGCTCGTCGAACGTATTGCAGGTATTAATCCAGAATGCCAATGCCACCCTATTGATGATTTTTTAACATTTCGGACGCTTGAGGATTTTTTATCAAAGGAGCGACAGTACGATTATGTCATCGATGCCATTGATAACGTCAAATTCAAAGCTGCGATGATTAATCACTGCAAACGAAATAAAATTCCACTGGTAACCACTGGCGGCGCTGGTGGTGCAAGTGACCCTACTCAGATTTCTGTGGATGATCTAAGCCGCACCTACCACGACCCCTTGGCTTCCAAAGTGCGTTCTGAACTGCGCAGCAAGTATGGATTCAGTCGGGATCAAAAACGTAAATTTGGTATTGAATGCGTATTTTGTACTCAGCAACGCGTCTACCCACGAGAAGACGGCTCGGTCAGTCATCAAAAACCTGGCATCAAAGGAATCTCTCTGGATTGCCAGTTTGGTTATGGCTCTGTCAGCTTTGTCACTGCGACGTTTGGTTTTATCGCTGCTTCAAGGGCAGTTAATAAATCACTTAATAAAAAGCTTGCAGTGCTTTGTATTAAATAGTTTTTTATACTTCAATAAGAGGGCAACAGCTTTATAACCGCATCTGCCGCACGTTCATTGGCTTCCTGTTTTAATGTGTTATGTATCTCGGCAAACCTGTTTTTCAAGTCTATTGTTATCTCGGGATGTTCAAAAAATCGCAAAACACCTTGGCATAAATTTTCTGGAGTTGCTTTTTCCTGAATGTATTCTTCCACAACAGGTTTTCCTACCAATAAATTAGGTAATGAATAATAAGGGATTTTAAGTAGTCGCTTGGCAAACCAATATGCTAGAGGTGTGAGCTTATAGGCAACGACAATAGGCCGTTTCAAAAGCAATGCTTCCAATGTCACTGTGCCCGATGCAGCCAAAACGACATCAGCGGCTTCCATTAAACGTCGAGATTGTCCATCAATCACCGTAATGAATAAGTCAGGTGCGACAGCCTGCTTAATTTCATTAAATAACTCTCGCGTTTTAGGGGTCGCCAACGCCACTGCAAAATGCAAATCCTGTCGTTGTTTTTTGCATAACTGTGCGGTTTGAATAAATATTTCAGCAAGTTTTTCAATTTCACCCACTCGACTTCCAGGCATGAGAGCAATGATTTCACCCTTGACAGGCAGTCCCAGTTCGCTACGAGCAGCGAGCTGGTCAGGTACCATAGGGATCATTTCAGCTAATGGATGCCCTACGAATCGTACAGGCACATTATGTTTGTGATAATAATCAGCTTCAAAAGGAAATAACGTAAGCATCATATCCACTGCTTTCGCAATTTTTTTCAGTCTGTATTGTCGCCATGCCCATACTGAAGGGCTGACATAATGAATGGTAGGAATTCCAGCTTGCTTGAGTTTCAGTTCAAGCCCC
Organism: uncultured Gammaproteobacteria bacterium; assembly: GCA_964468225.1. GTDB lineage: Bacteria > Pseudomonadota > Gammaproteobacteria > JAADGQ01 > JAADGQ01 > S141-38. The sequence goes on along the minus strand of CAYXVC010000006.1, from coordinate 16,394 downwards.
AGATTAAAATCAGGTGCATCTATACCAATAAAGAGGTCGGGTGGGTTATCTATAAAATATCGAATAAGTTTTGAACGTATGCCACGGAGTTCTAAATATTGTTTGAGACTAATCAGCCCCATAACCGCCAGTTTTTCTGAAGGGTAAAGCGCTTTACACCCTTGTTGGATCATTAATGGCCCAGCAATTCCTTCAAGCACAACATCGGGTAAACGTTGTTTTAACGCTTGAATTAATCCTGCACCTAACAAATCACCTGAAGTTTCTCCAACAACGATTCCGATACGGAGTGCCAAACTATCGAATCACTCCACGCTTTGAATTTTCAATAAAGTCCACCAGAACCTTTAATGGTTCACTCTTTTTTGCCAAAGGCTGGAGCTGCGCAATCGATTCTTTTTTTGTCAAGCCAGATCTAAAGAGTGTTTTATAGGCAGAGCGCAGTAATTTGATCTCTTCGTGAGTAAATCCATTCCGCTTAAGCCCTTCAGTATTCAGGCCGTGCGATTTAGCCATATGCCCTGAAACCATTAAATACGGTGGAATATCTTTAGGAACAACACTTCCCATTGCTGTAAAGGCGTAGGCTCCAACAGAACAAAACTGATGAATCAGAGTTGCACCGCCTAAAATAACATAATCACCAATAGTGACATGCCCTGCCAAAGTTGCGTTATTCGCCAGAACAGTGTTGTTTCCCAAAATACAATCATGGGCGATATGCACGTAAGCCATAATCCAGTTGTTATTGCCAATGCGCGTAACACCGCCACACTGAACCGTTCCTCGATTAATGGTACAAAATTCACGGATCACATTATCATCACCGATTTCCAGCCACGTCTCTTCACCCGCATACTTTTTATCCTGAGGTGCTTCTCCAACCGATGAAAAAGAGTAGATCTTATTATTTTTCCCAATGCGAGTCGGGCCTTTAACCACAGCGTGAGAACACACACAGCTGCCCTCTCCAATCTCAACATCAGCTCCAATAACAGCAAAAGGTTCAATGGTGACTCCAGCCGATATTTTGGCAGATGGATCAATAATTGCTCGTGAATCAATCAAAATCAGACTTCTCTATCTGCACACATCAGTGTTGCACTGCAGACTAACTTTCCATCGACACGCGCCTCACCGCTGAATTTCCAGACACCTCTTACCGTACGCAAAACTTTAACCTCAAGATGCATTTGATCGCCTGGTTTAACAGGCTGTTTAAAACGCGCTTTATCAATACCCACAAAATAATAGAGCGACTTTTCCGTAGGACGTGAATTGGTCGTACGAAAAGCAAGAATACCGGTGGCTTGTGCAAGCGCTTCAAGTACGAGCACACCTGGCATCACCGGGCGGTGCGGAAAATGCCCCTGAAAATAAGGTTCATTATACGATACATTTTTAATCGCAGTCAGGTATTCACCTTCTTTGCACTCTAACACCTTATCCACCAATAAAAAGGGGTAACGGTGGGGAAGGTGTTGCAATATTTCGTAGATGTCCAAAGTACTCAAGTGACAACCTCTAAACTGTTAATTTATTTGATTATAGCAAAAACAGACCTATTTTATTGTGAGCGTAAAGACATTTCCAGTTTGGAAATACGACGAGCCATATCATCAAGCTGTTTCATTCGTACATAATTTTTTCGCCATGACTGACTTTCATCAAGTGGTGTTCCGGATGAATAAACACCCGGCTTTGAAATAGACTTGGTCACCAGTGACATTGCAGTCACATGCACCTGATCAACGATTTCCAGATGCCCTAAAATACCAACTCCACCGCCAATCGCACATTCTCTTCCTATACGAGCGCTTCCTGCAATTCCCGTACAAGCGGCAATGGCTGTATGTGCACCAATAAAGACATTGTGCGCAATTTGAATCTGATTATCCAGTTTGACACCTTCTTCAATAATGGTATCACCTAGCGCACCACGGTCAATGGTCGTATTTGCACCAATCTCGACATCATCCGCAATACGAACAGCCCCCAATTGAGGCACTTTAATCCAGCATTTATTATCCTTTGCAATACCAAAACCATCTGCGCCAATCACTACACCAGGATGAATCAATATACGATTTTCAAGACGTGATTGATGACAGATTGTGATGTTGCCAACCAAATGACAATCGTCACCGATAACGACATTTTCTTCAAGCACACAGCCTGAACCGATGATGCTATTAGCTCCAACAACAACCCCCGCTTCAACCACACACTGAGCGCCAATCCATGCACTTTCATCAACAGATGCATCAGGGCTCACAACAGCACTTGGATGAATACCTGATGAAAAGTCAGCACGAGGAAACAGCAGTGCAGCTGTGCGCGCATATGCTAAATAAGGATCATCAACAATTAAACAGTCAACAGGACAACTTTGACTATCTTCAGAGGAAACAATAACAGCGGATGCTTCTGTTTTTTTTAAGAATTTACGGTAACGGGCATTGGCAAGAAAGGTAATATCACCTGCGGAAGCAGCCTCTAGTGTTGCAACATTAGAGATCAAACAAGCTCCGTTCCCCTTTAACTCGGCACCAATACGGTCTGCAATCATGCTCAGACTTAAAGCTGTCACTTTCCTTTTTTTTGCCATGACAGGCTCCTCGGATCAAGGTAACTATTTTTTCAAACGACTTAATACCTTATCACTTATATCCATATTTTCATTAAAATAAACAACGCCACTTTCTGAAAATATCAAATCATAGTTTTCTTCTTTTGCCATACTATTAATGACATTCATCACTTTAGATTGCACTTCCTGCAAGACTTCATTGCGACGCATATTCAGATCTTCATTATATTCTTCTTCATTTCTGCGAAGGTCACGTTGTTGATTCATAATGTCGCGCTCCAGGCCTTTACGCTCACTTGAAGACATCAAAGCACCATCACGAACCAGCTTCTCTTCCAATTTTTTCAGCTTGGTTTGCTCTGCAATCAACTTATCTTTTTTTGGCGAAAATTCACTCTGCCATGCATCCATCGCAGCTTTTGTTTGAGGCGCTTCATCAAGAATTTTTAAGGAATTTACAAATCCAATTTTAATCTCCGCCGCCATCACACCAAGAGGCAATATCATTAACATAACAAACAAAGCCATCGTTATTTTTTTGTTCATCTCTTTCACAATTATTCTCCGCGCTTATAAATTATCCGGATTAGAAAAAAGTACCGAATGAAAATTGAAATCTTTCAATTTTATCATCAGGCTCATCATTTAAAGGTTTTGCCCAGCTGAATGTCAATGGTGCCATCGGGGTATACCATATCATGGATATACCTGCCGAGTGGCGCATTTCATCCACACCGAAATCATCATAATCCGGAAATACATTACCAATATCAAAAAAAGCACTAAAACGAACGGACTTGCTTTTTTCCTCTACAAAAGGAGGTGGGAAAATCAGTTCAATATTACCTACTGCTTTGAAAGCACCGCCTAAAGCTCTATCATTATCATCATCACGCGGGCCTAATGTATTCGCTTTAAAACCACGAATTGAAAAACCGCCACCCGCAAAATAGTTTTCAAAAAATGGCAGGGCTGTTGTTTCACCATAGCGATCACCATAGTTGACTTCTCCCTTAACGAATAAGGTCAATGATTCGGTTAATGGGAAATATTGTGATTGACGCGCTGAAAGCTTGTAAAAATTTAATCCGCTACCTGGTAATGAAGCTTCTGCAGACAGGCGTAATAAACCACCTTCATCGGCAAATATTGCACGGTTACGCGTATCATGACTCCAACTGGTAGACAGGCGAAAGATATTAAATTTATTGCTATTTTCATTTAAAAAGTCGCGATATACTTGAGCTGTATTATCATTTACAAGCACATTTGTACGTTCAGCTCCCAATTCCACGCGAGCGGTATCATATTCATTCAATGGAAAACCATAACTCACGCTGCCGCCATAACTATTCGATGTGTAACCCGATATATTCACTCGACCTAAATCAGTTTTTCGTGAAAACAGCCTGAAGCCTCTGCTCACACCATCCAATGTATAATAAGGGTCAGTATAACCAAAGCTATAAACTGTTCTCGCCACACTTCTATCAATATTGGTGCTAACGCGCTTACCCGTGCCCAGGAAGTTATTTTCACTAATACTGGCATTCAACAAAATACCGGCATCACCCGAATATGAAACTCCTGCTATAAAATTTCCAGACCGTCGTTCCACGACATTATAATTGACATCCACCTGATCGGAAGAACCCACAACAACAGGGGTTTCCACATTAACGCCATCAAAAAATCCTAAGCGTTGCAAACGTATACGGGAACGATTCACTTTTTGTGTTGAAAGCCACCCTCCTTCCATTTGTCGCATTTCACGCCGTAATACTTCATCGTTGGTTTTTTGATTTCCGGTAATATTAATTTTTCTCACATAAATACGTTTTCCAGGATCAATAAAAAAGGTCAGATCCACGCGTTTATTTGTTTTATCAATTTCAGGAATGGGATTAATGTTAGCAAAAGCATAACCCACCTCCCCTAAATGCTCACTCAGCTTAGCGTTACTTTCAGTAATCATTTGGCGTGAAAATGTATCGCCTTGCGCAATAGAAACCAGTGCTTTCAGCTCATCTTCAGGTACGATTAAATCGCCAGAAAACTTCACTTCTCCCACAGTATATTGAACACCTTCACTGACATTGATACTAATGAAGATATCTTCTTTTTCAGGGGTAATTGAGACTTGTGAAGAGTCAATATTAAAATTTATATATCCACGATCCAGATAGTAAGAGCGTAAAGTTTCCAGATCGGCCCTTAATTTTTGCTGGGCATAACTATCATTATTGGTAAAGAAAGAGAAAAATGTGGGAGGGGATAAATTAAATTGATCTTTAAGCTTTTCATCATCAAACACTTCATTACCCACGATGGTAATGCGTTTGATTTTAGCCACTTCACCTTCATTAATTTCAATATTAATGTTCACTCGACTGCGTTCAAGCTCCTCAATTGAGGATTTAATCTTAACCCCGTACTTACCCTGACTAAAATATTGGCGCTGTAGTTCCAGCTCAATTTTGTCGAGCAATGCTCTATTGAAAATTCGGCCTTTTTCCAACCCGATATGTTTGAGAGCATCCGTCAGTTGCTCAGTACTAATATCGTCATTACCCTCAATTTCAATTTCTGAAATCGAAGGACGCTCTACAACAGAAACAATCAATGTATCTCCGGATTTTTTTAAAGTAATGTCCTTAAAAAATCCCGTTTTGAATAGTGACTGAATTGCATTTACGGATCCTGCTTCATCCAGCGTATCACCGACACTTAACGGCAAGTAATTATAAACCGATCCTTCAGAAATTCGCTGCAGCCCCTCTGTGTGTATGTCTTTAACCGTAAAGGCAGAAAAGGCCCATACCGACGGACTGAATACAATTCCGAATAGAACAAAAAAAAATAATCGTCGCATATTTATTATTAGCCCAACAGACGTTCGATATCATTATAAAAAGCAAGAAACATCAAGCTAACCAGTAAAATCAAGCCCACTTTTTGTCCTATCAATTGAGCCGCATCAGAAAGTGGTGCGCCCTTAAAAAACTCAATCATATAAAAAAACAGATGCCCCCCGTCAAGTATCGGAATAGGCAGTAAATTTAATACCGCCAAACTGATACTAATCAGCGCAAGAAACATCAAAAATGAAATGAAACCCACATTGGCGCTATAACCAGCATACTGTGCAATACTGATCGGGCCACTGATATTATCCAGCGACACTTCTCCTACTACCATTTTCCCTAACATACGGAATGTAAGTGCAGTCATGTCCCAAGTTTTTATGGTCGCTTTCCATAGTGCTTGCAGAGGATTGTAACTCACAATACGTTCCAGTTCAGAGAATAATCCTTCTGGAATTTCCACGCCTGCGCCAATGCGGCCAATTCCACTTTCAACAGTTTTTGGCCGAATAGTTTTTGTTAGCACAGTCCCATTGCGCTCAAGCTCGACGACAATATTTTTATCAGGATGCGCCTGTATCAATGTGACCCATGCACTCCAGCTTTTAACAGGCTGCCCGTTTGCGATTAATATCTTGTCGCCTGTTAAAAACCCTGCTCTTTCGGCCGCGCCACCTCTTTTAATTTCACCCAATATAGCCGGTATTTCAGGGCGATAAGGTATTAATCCCAGTTGCGTCAGAACATTGTCCTGGCTCAGTTTATCAATAGAGACTGTCTTCATATCGAGTAAACGTTCAATGGAACGCTGATCCATATCGGAAACCTTGATAGCAACCATACCAGCATCCATAGAGTGCCCCAGCAATGCGATCATAACGGCTTCCCATGTTGCTGTTTCGTCAGTATCAATAGCAATGATCTCATCCCCGGATTGAAAGCCCGATAACTGCGCGGCAGAAGAAGGCTCCACCTCGCCTACAATGGGCTTGATACCAGGAACACCTATAATAAATACGAGCCAATAGAGGAAAATTGCAAATATAAAATTAAACAGCGGGCCAGCAAACACAATAGCAAAACGACTACCCAAAGATTGACGATTAAAAGCCATGTGCTGCTCTTCTGAGGCAACGTCTCCTTCTCGCTCATCCAGCATTTTGACGTAACCGCCCAATGGAATTGCGGCAATAACATATTCCACACCCTCTCGCTGCCACGAGTAAAGCGGTTTACCAAAGCCAATAGAAAAGCGTAAGACTTTAACGCCTAACTTGCGCGCAACCCAAAAGTGCCCAAATTCATGAACGGTAATTAATATTGCCAATGCAATAATAAAGTAAAAAGCAGAAGAGATAACAGCCATTATATTTAACAATAATTTTAGTGAGACACGCTTTTTATCACGTCATTTGCCAACTCGCGGGCTATTTTATCATCTGATAAAATAATATCCAGCGTCGAAGCATCATGATAAGAGAGTTCTTCTAATACTGTTTGGTTCACTTTTGCGATCCCGACAAATGAGAGCTGTTCATCCAGAAAAGCCTGCACGGCAACTTCATTGGCTGCATTTAAAATAGTACTTGCAGTGCCGCCACACTTCACCGCATCAAATGCAAGCTGTAAACAAGGAAAGCGTGAGAAGTCAGGTTTTTCAAAGTCCAGAGTTGCAATATCAAAGAGATTGAGTGACTGAACCCCCGCATCAATACGTTCCGGCCATGATAATGCATGGGCGATGGGGGTACGCATATCAGGACTGCCCAGCTGCGCTAATACCGAACCATCCAGATATTCAACCATTGAGTGAATCACGCTTTGTGGATGCACAACAACTTCAATTTGCTCAGGTGTGGCATCAAATAACCAACAAGCCTCAATGACTTCCAGTCCTTTATTCATCATTGTGGCCGAATCCACTGATATTTTACGCCCCATACTCCAGTTTGGATGAGCGCACGCCTGTGCCGGTGTGACAGTTTTCAACGCATCAAGCGGAGTGTTTCTAAATGGACCTCCGGATGCAGTTAATAAAATACGGCGTATCCCATTTGTGCTCAATCCTTCACTAAAACCAGCAGGCATACACTGAAAAATTGCGTTATGCTCACTATCAATGGGCAATAATTCAGCATTATGTTTTTTTACTTCATCCATAAAAAGACGACCAGACATGACCAGTGCTTCTTTATTTGCCAACAAAATACGTTTACCGGATCTTGCCGCAGCCAGTGCTGGCAATAAGCCAGCGGCACCTACAATACCCGCAACAACGTAATCTGTTTGTTCTAATGACGATACAAACTCCAGACCTTCCACTCCCGCGAGTACTTTTGTTTCACTGGCGTGTACTTGTAGGCCTTTTTCCAATTTTTCAGCTTCTTCAGATAGTGCCATCACGGCATACTCCGGCTGAAAAGCAGCGCACAACTCCAACATGCTGTTAACATTGCGGTGCGCAGTCAAAGCAACCACACGGTATTGCTCTTTATGCCGAGCCAAAACATCCAGCGTGCTGCCACCAATAGAGCCTGTTGCTCCTAGCACAGTCACTCCAATCATGAAATAAAATTTCCAGCAAGCAATCCAAGCAAAAATAGAGGTGCAGCAGCGGTTAAGCTATCAATTCTATCCAGTACACCACCATGCCCAGGCAAGATTGTTCCACTGTCTTTTACACCTGCCCGCCGTTTAAACATGCTTTCCAGTAAATCACCTTCTACCGAGAACAGAACAACGACGACACACAGCAAAGAAAACCATAGTAACCTTGTCGATTCATATTCAAATAAAAAGCTTCCTGCAATCAACGCAGTTATTGCTACAAACACCAAGCCGCCAGCAACACCTTCCCAACTTTTACCTGGGCTGACATGAGGTGCGAGTTTGTTTTTACCCCAGCGCCGCCCTGAAAAATAAGCACCTGAATCTGCAATCCAGATAAGTGACATCACAAAAAGAAGATATTCTGCACCTTGCTCGCCTTTATGGATCACCGTTAAGGCAAGCCAACATGGCACTAACACCAAAATACCAACAAGACCATTAACCCATAAAGTAGGAGTGTGTTGCTCTTTTTCACGAAAGCGAAACACCCAAATCAGTGCAACCAACCACCAAAGTAGTGCTGCCCAAAGGATCAATTGCAGACCTGCAGGATATCGTGCAATGCAGGCTGCTCCTGCAAGGCTGGCAATGACGATTCCAACGTAAACAACACGTTTTTTGGTCTCTTTCAAATGAATGAGTGCAGCCCATTCCCAGGCTCCGATTGCAACAACGAGTGCCAGAATAAGAGAAAGGTATAGTGTTGGTAAGAAAAAGATCCCGAAAATAACGAGAGGAATTAAAATAGCAGCCGTTAAAATACGCTGTTTTAACATTGTTGTTCTTGCTCCACCTGCTCACTTGTGCGCCCGAAACGTCGTTGTCGACTGGAAAAACAGTCGAGCGCTTCATTAAATTCGGCTTCACTAAATGCAGGCCATAAAGTTTCAGTAAAATAAAGTTCAGTGTAAGCAAGTTGCCATAACAGAAAGTTACTGATTCGTTTTTCGCCACCCGTACGAATAAACAGATCCGGCTCGGGATATTCATAAAGTGCTAATCGGGATTCAAGCATTTTATGATCAATATCAGAAGCGCTTATTTCACCCTCTGATGCTTGCTCTGCTATTTGGCGTACCGCATTCAAAATATCCCAACGCCCACCATAATTAGCGGCCACAACAACCGTCAAGCCACTGTTCTTTTCTGTAAGTTTCTCCGCATTGACTATTTTTTCCTGAAGTTTAGATGAAAATGCAGTTCGATCCCCAATCACTTTGAGACGTGCATTTTGTTTATCGAGTTTTTTGGAATCACGCGTCAAAACGATCGAAAACAGATCCATTAAACGGTTCACTTCTTTTTCAGGGCGTTTCCAGTTTTCGCTACTAAAAGCAAAAAGAGTCAGCACTTCAATTTTTTTATCGATACATGCCTGAATAACTTTACGTACCGTTTCAGCACCCGCACTATGCCCAGCGATACGCGGCATCAAACGTTTTTTAGCCCAACGTCCATTGCCATCCATAATGATTGCAACATGGCGCGGTATTTTCTTTTGAACAGTCATTGCGTTATTGGGGTACTTATACTACGAAGAAAATCAGACTTCCATCAGCTCTTTTTCTTTAACGCTGAGTACTCTATCCACTTCTGCTATAAATTTATCAGTCATTTTTTGAATATCATCCTGAGCTTTACGCTCTTCGTCTTCAGAAATTTCTTTCTCTTTTTCAAGATCACGAACATCTGAGATGGCATCACGACGAATATTGCGCACAGCCACTCGTATTGATTCCGCTTCACTGCGTACCACTTTAATGAGATCTTTGCGGCGTTCTTCAGTTAATGGTGGTAAAGGAATGCGAATCAAATTACCCGTTGAAGCAGGATTCAACCCTAACCCAGAATCCATAATCGCCTTTTCAATAGGGGCCACCAATGTTTTCTCCCAGGGCGTCACTGCCAAAGTACGCGCATCTGAAACTGACACGGTCGCAGCCTGACTCAATGGCACTTCATTACCGTAATAAGAAACCGTAATTTGATCTAACAAACTGGTATGAGCACGCCCTGTTCGAATTTTAGACAGATTATCTTTTAATGCATCTATCGTTTTATTCATGCGGGTTGTTGCATCGTTTTTAATCTCGTTAATCACTACGCTATTCCCCTTTATTCCACCAAAGTCCCCTCGTCACGACCAGTGACAGCACGCATCAGCGCTCCGGGGGTATTCAAGTTAAAAATACGCAATGGCATATTATGATCACGGCATAAAACAACAGCCGTTGTATCCATCACATTCAATTTTTGTTCAATCACTTCATCATAGGTCAAACTCGGATAAAATACAGCATCCTTATGTTTAACAGGATCCGCTGAATATACTCCATTCACTTTAGTGGCTTTAAGCACAATATCTGCATTAATTTCAACACCACGTAAACTGGCTGCGGAATCTGTTGTAAAAAAAGGGTTGCCTGTACCTGCTGCAAAAATTACGATCCGACCTTTTTCAAGGTGCCTCACAGCACGGCGCTGAATATAATCTTCGCATACCTCATTAATCTTGAGCGCAGACATCACGCGTGCCTGGGCACCCAAATTCTCTAATGCATCTTGCAACGCCAGCGCATTCATGACGGTTGCCAACATTCCCATGTGATCGCCAGAGACACGATCAAGGCCACCAGCCGCCAAGCCAGCTCCTCGAAAAATATTCCCCCCTCCCACAACAATGGCAATTTCAATGCCCTTTTGACTCAGCTCAAAAACTTCCACACTAATGCGCCGAATAACTTTGGGATCAATGCCATAATCCCCATCACCCATTAGTGCTTCGCCGCTGAGTTTGAGTAAGATGCGTTTAGGTTGGGAGTCAGACATACGATTTAAGCTCCTTTTGCCTGAGCCATAACCTCTTCAGCAAAGTTATCCTCTTTTTTCTCGATGCCTTCACCCACTTCAAATCGAACAAAAGAGGTCACATTGGCATTTGACGCTTTTAACAGTGTTTCTACAGTCTGGTCTGGGTTTTTCACAAACGCCTGACCTAACAAAGTAATTTCAGCCAGATATTTGCGAATACGACCTGTAATCATTTTTTCAATAATTTCAGCAGGTTTACCACTTTCAGCCGCTTGGGCAGAAAAAATTTCTTTCTCTTTTTCGATCATTTCGGCAGGCACATCATCCGCTGAAATAGCCGCAGGGTTGGTGGCTGCAATATGCATGGCGACATCTTTTGCCAAGACAACATCTCCACCATTTTCCAGATTCACCAAAACACCAATGCGCTCACCATGCAGATACTGACCTACTACACCATTTTCGGTCGATACAGGCTCATAACGACGAACATTAACATTTTCACCGATTTTAGCGATGAGAGCCTGGCGTGTTTTATCCACAGTCAAGTCACCCAAAGGCATGGCTAACAATGCATCCAAATCAGCAGGGCTATTTGCTAAAGCCTGCTCGGAAAGCTGGGTCGTAAAGTTGATAAAATCTTCAGACTTTGTAACAAAATCAGTTTCACAGTTCACTTCAATAATGATAGATTTTTTACCATCATTTGTTGATTTCATGATGATGCAACCTTCAGCGGCAATACGCCCCGCTTTCTTGTCGGCCTTAGCCATACCTGATTTACGCATCAATTCAATTGCTGCTTCAATATCACCATTGGTTTCGACAAGTGTTTTTTTACACTCCATCATGCCGGAACCTGTTCGTTCGCGCAGCTCTTTTACCAGCGCAGCAGTAATACCCATCTCATGTCACCTTAAATTTAATCTAAACTTACAAAGCCCCCGAACATCATCATGCCTGGAGGCTTTCCAATAAAAACAAATAATCAAATTTTATTTGCTATGTGATTTATGAATCTTTAGCTTCTTTTTCAGAAACCTTGGAAACCTTTTTTGATGTATCAACTTCAACATATTCATCGCCCAGGTTTGCACTATTTGATGAAGCATTTTTCCCATCCAGTATTGCATCAGACATGCCACCAACATAGAGTTGAATGGCACGAATGGCGTCGTCGTTTCCAGGGATAATGTAATCCACACCCTCAGGCGCACTATTAGTATCAACCACAGCTACCACAGGAATCCCTAATTTATTGGCTTCACTGATCGCAATATTCTCATAACCTACATCAATAACGAACAATGCATCTGGCATTGCGCCCATATTTTTGATGCCGCCCAAGCTGCGTTCTAATTTTTCCATCTCGCGAGACATTTTAAGGCGTTCTTTTTTATTAACCGCCTCCATTGTGCCTTCAGCGCTCATTGCTTCCAGCTCTTTCAAACGTTTAATTGATTTTTTGACTGTACGAAAATTGGTCAGCATGCCACCTAACCAACGGTGGTTTACATAAGGCATACCACAGCGCTCAGCTTCTTCTTTAATAGAGAGTTGAGCCGCTCGTTTTGTGCCAACAAATAGAACTTTTCCACGCTTAGCAGAAATTTTCCCAAGAAAATTGGCAGCATCTTTATACAGCGGTAGTGTTTTTTCTAAATTGATAATATGAATCTTGGAACGTTCACCAAAAATATAAGGTGCCATTTTCGGGTTCCAGAAACGGGTTTGATGGCCAAAGTGTGCTCCACACTCCAGCATAGAACGCATTGTTACGTCTGACATAATTACTCCAAAATTTTAAAAAGGGTTAGGCCTCCATACATCCCATACACCCAACCCTTGAACCATTATATGGAACAAGAGCACCCTGAGTGATGTGCCGATGCATGTGTGTCGTTTTTTTAAGTGCTTATTGCACGGGCGCGTTTATACCATAATATACAACAGTCCCGCAAACAAAAACGCCGTACTGACTAAAAATTAGTCAGTACGGCGATACATTAACCGTAGCTAAAAATTGAAAATTCTAAACGGGATTTGCAAACATAACGTCTTCACCTACAAGAAAATTTTCAGGTATTTTTTTATTCTGACGCTGCTTGTCTACATAAGACTGCAATTGTCTACGCACCGCATCAAAAGCATCTCTGATTGCAATCTGCAAATCTTCATGCGACTCTCGTTTCACCACAAGCTCGGCACCAGGCACGGTCATATCAATTCGTACATTATGCAGTACTCCATGTTGATGATGACGGTGTGGCTTTTCTACCAAAATTCTACAGCCCATAATTTTATCGTAAAAAGTTTCAAGTTTGGCCATTTTACTACGAATAGTGTGATCAGCAGCTTTTGATAAAGAAATATTACGAGAAGTAACTTGAAGTGGTATTTTCATAACAACCTCCTGTTATTTTGATTAAATAAACTACCCGAATAAAACATTTCAAACCATTGATATACATAAAAAACCAAATGATTTAGTGTTATAGAAAAAGGTAATTTTAAAGAGTAAAATAATATAAAGATACTCAACCGAAAAGTTGAAGTATTATTGAGGTCAATGCAATGGAAAAAAGGAGTGATCGCTTGATTATAACTCACAGCACCGCCTTATCAATACACGCATAAGGTGTAAGAGATGATAGTTTAGTTGCTGAAAATCAGGCAAATCCGGTATCCTCCTGAAACATATTCCCCATGATATTGGGTCACAAACAAGAAGCCGTAAATATCCAAGCCTCTGTATTTATTAAAGCACTAATTATTTCTGTCGTCCACTATTTTTAGTGGTACTTCTTAGATGAGGAATTTACAAGGTTAAATCACTTCAACTTTTCTTACGGAGCACCAGTTTTTCTTCGACTTTTTGCTCCAACATATTTTCAAGATCAACTATAACCTTGTAATGGTAAAAAAATCAGAACCGTCCCACTCTAATTCATGCTTGAAATTCTTGTAGCTCGGCCGCACACCCCTTTTTTCGATCACCAACATTGTGGTACATAGAATGCACCCTACCCAGCTGGATAAGTGGGATACATTGCGCTGTATGAACCGAGGTTTCAATATTGATAGTTGCTTTGTCATATTATCTTACTAGAAAAACCTTTTTTGAAGGTGAAAAAACGATTTCATTCCGTCGAGTAGCGCGCTCCCGATACTCTCTATTTTCCAAATAAAGATAATAAATACTTTTTCCAGGAGAATTGTCTATTAAAATAGATCACCCCATGTCTGTGTTTAAGGTAATACCCCTGGTCATCCTGACTAAGGTAACCAACTTTATTATTTTGAGGCCTTTCTTCAAAGTGGCCTATAGACCAGGAATAATGCTTTGAATTTTTAATATCTGATAAAAATACGCCTCGCCATTGCTCAGTAGAATGCAAAACATGCCAAAGCTGCTCCAAAGGCCAACGTTCAAAATCAAGTGCCTTGATATATTCAGTTTTAGATAAAGGTCTTGTGCAGGGTGTTAATTTCTCAGGTGATTGAGGGATAACGTTCAGATTTCCTGTTTCTTCCAGTTGCTTTAGAGAGTCCACTAATGCTGGAATAGCGTAATCGAGAGTAAGCTTTTTACCAACCTCAATTGCGGGAGTCCCGAGTTTAATTTCATATTGTCGTTGTGCGACGATATCACCTGTATCTATATTGTCGTCGATATAATGCAGAGTGATTCCAGCCGTCATATCCATGTTCACGTACATCCAGAAATAGGGATTGGATCCACGATATTTTGGTAATAATGAAGGATGAATATTCAAGGTTCCTAAACGAGGAATAGAAAATATATCCCGTGGTAAAATAGGCGCTTGATGTAAAATAAGTACGTCGGGATTCAAATTTTTTAACCATTGAATATAACCTGCCTTGTCTTCTTTATTCTTTTCAAAGTAGGAGATATTATTATTTTTGGCATAGTCTGATAAATACGGGCTATTCAGGCGTTTGTATGCAAACCAATAGAAGCGTTCCAGCCATTGCCTCGGTTTGGATAATGCGCCAAAATAATCATGAATTTCAGATACACCCACAATATTCAGCCCTTGCTGAAGGAGTGGAGTAACAATTCTGTTTCCAGAGCCAGTAAGAATAACAATTCGTAAGGTATTAGAGTAATTAGACATTGCCATTAAGATACCATAGGGGTTTTTATTTCAATTCGATCCACACGCTGATAGCCTCGCGGCAGTGATAAGCCGCGTCGGCCTCGTTCTCCTGTGTAGTTTTCCAGATCACTTCCTTTCAGTGTGAAGTGGCGTTGGCCGGAATAAATAACGAGATGGTGATTCTCTGGAATGATTGCTGCCGCAACAACGTATTCTTCACGAGAGGCGGCTTTGGCCGCTGGAATCGAGATGATTTTATTGCCTTTACCTTTGGCCAGCTGAGGCAGTTGGGATACTGGGAAGATGAGCAGTTTTCCGCTACTGGTAATGGCCGCCAGTTTGTCGCTGTTTAATGAAGTGATAGCAATGGGAGGCAATATTTTCGCGCTTTTTGGTAGCGAGATCATCGCTTTTCCAGCTTTGTTTTTGGAGTGCGTATTGCCCAGTTTTGTGACAAAGCCATAACCCGCATCTGACGTGAGCAGGTAATAGTCATCAGGGTCACCGATGAGCAGTGTATTGAAGGTGGATTCAGCGGGTGGATTAAATCGTCCGGTCAATGGTTCTCCTTGACTTCGGGCAGAGGGCAATGTGTGAGTGGGCAGTGTATAGCTTCGACCGGTGGAGTCGAAGAAAACCGCTTGTTGATTGCTTTTTCCCTGCGCGGAAGAGAGATAACCGTCACCCGATTTATAGCTTAATTGGATCGGGTCGATTTCATGCCCTTTCGCAGCACGTACCCAACCTTTTTCCGAGAGTATGACGGTTACCGCTTCACTGGAAATCAGCGAACTTTCATCCATCGCACGCGCGGCTGTACGTATCATGATCGGAGAGCGTCTGGCATCGCCATATTTTTCAGCGTCGGCGCTGAGCTCTTTGCGAATCAAGGTTTTAAGGCGACGATTGGAACCGAGCGTTTTTTCCAGTAAATCCCGTTCTTTGGCCAGTTCTTTCTGATCGCCACGAATCTTCATCTCTTCCAGTTTTGCCAGATGCCGTAGTTTGAGTTCCAGTATAGCTTCTGCTTGTATATCACTGATATCAAAGCGAGCCATCAAAACAGGTTTGGGCTTTTCCTCTTCACGAATAATAGCGATCACTTCATCAATATTCAGAAAGGCGATCAATAAACCATCCAGAATATGCAGTCGTTTTAGAATCTTGTCTAAACGAAATTGAAGGCGACGACGTACCGTATCCGTGCGATAAGCCAGCCATTCATTCAGAATATTCAACAGGGTTTTAACCCGAGGTCGATTGTCTGTGCCGATGATATTCATGTTGACACGGTAGGAGCGTTCAAGATCGGTGGTGGCAAACAGGTGGGACATTAATGTCATGCCATCAATTCGGTTGGAGCGCGGAATGATCACCAGACGTGTCGGGTTTTCATGG
>CAYXVC010000005.1:23446-41153 GCA_964468225.1 uncultured Gammaproteobacteria bacterium | reverse complement strand
TCCTTAACTATTCAACCGTCACTGATTTAGCCAGATTACGTGGTTGATCAACATCCGTACCTTTTAAAATTGCTGCATGGTACGAAAGCAGTTGTAATGGTATTGAATAGATAATCGGTGCAATTGCCTCTTCCGTTGAATCAACATGTATGACATGAACATTTTCGGACTCCTTCATGCCAGAAGATTCATCTGCAAAAACAAATAACTCTCCTCCTCGTGCGCTCACTTCCTGCAAATTGGATTTAAGTTTTTCCAATAGTTCGTCATTCGGTGCCACCGCAATCACTGGCATATCCGAATCAACAAGTGCTAACGGGCCATGTTTAAGTTCACCCGCAGGATACGCTTCGGCGTGGATATAAGAGATTTCCTTGAGCTTTAATGCCCCCTCCATTGCAACTGGGTATTGAGCACCTCGCCCTAAAAAGAGTGCGTGATGTTTGTCTGCAAATGATTCAGACCAAGCTTCCACTGCGCTATTAAGCTCTAATGCTCGCTCAGCTTTAGCAGGCAGGCTGTTAAGCTGTTTAACAAGCTTTGCCTCTGTTTGTTCGGACATCCCGTGACGCCGCCCCAGAACAATCACCACCAACATTAATGCTGCCAGCTGCGTTGTAAACGCTTTTGTTGAAGCCACACCAATTTCAGGGCCTGCACGCGTCATCAAAGACAAGTCAGAAGCTCTAACCAATGAACTTTCAGGCACATTGCAAATAGCTAACGAGTAGCCAAAACCTCGTTTTTTTGCTTCCTTAAGCGCAGCTAACGTATCTGCCGTTTCACCTGATTGGGAAATAGAAATAATCAGTGAATTACGGCGAACAACGGGATTTCGATAACGAAATTCACTAGCCACCTCCACACTGCACGGAACACCCGCAATAGACTCCAGCCAGTAGCGTGCAATTAAGCCCGCATGATAACTGGTGCCACACGCAATAATATGCACACCTTGAACCTGATCAAATATTTCAGCGGCATCGTGGCCAAAAGCACTGTCTAAAACTTTTTGATTGGTGATTCTTCCTTCTAGAGTTTCTGCCAATGCACGGGGCTGCTCAAAAATTTCTTTCAACATATAGTGGCGATATTGACCTTTGCTTGTCGCATCAACAGTCAGTTCGCTTTCGTTAATCGGCCTCTCAACAACCTTTCCATGCTCATCAAAAATAGTCAAGCTTTCTCGTGTCAGTGCAGCAATGTCACCCTCTTCAAGAAAAATGAAACGCTGAGTCACGGGTAGTAATGCAGCAACATCTGATGCAATAAAATATTCCCCAATACCCACGCCAATAACAAGTGGACTGCCACGTCGTGCTGCAATTAATCGCTGTGGTTCGGATTTACAAATCACACCCAAAGCATACGCACCTTCCAGATCTTTTACCGTTTGTTGAACAGCATCCAGCAGATCATTGCTTTTTTCAAAGTGCTCATAAATCTGATGAACAACGACTTCCGTATCCGTTTCAGATGTAAATTCAAAACCTTTTTCTATTTGCTCAGAGCGAAGCAGCTCATGGTTTTCAATAATACCATTATGCACAATTGCAATATTTTTCCTGCAGACATGAGGGTGTGAATTTTTTTCACTAGGCTTGCCGTGGGTTGCCCAACGTGTATGAGCAATGCCGACATGTCCATAGGTCGGATCTGAATCCATAATGGATTCAAGTTCACTCACTTTACCTTTAGCCCTGAGACGCTTGAGGCCACCCTGCTCTTCCAGTACTGCAATGCCTGCAGAATCATAGCCACGATATTCAAGTCGCT
Organism: uncultured Gammaproteobacteria bacterium; assembly: GCA_964468225.1. GTDB lineage: Bacteria > Pseudomonadota > Gammaproteobacteria > JAADGQ01 > JAADGQ01 > S141-38. The sequence continues at coordinate 39,377 of CAYXVC010000005.1, read as the reverse complement.
TTAAACCCTCAAGAAGAATAGGAACCACATCCCGCTCTGCTACTGCACCAATAATGCCACACATACTATTTATACCTTTTATTACTGTTTATTTTTTGTTGGACGTTTCCAATCTGATCGCGTTGTTTGCTTTGTTCGACTCAAGGTCAGTTCATTAGCCCCTACATTTTTGGTAATGGTTGAACCCGCACCAACCGTTGCACCTTTTCCAATCGTAACAGGAGCCACCAACTGCGAAGCAGAACCAATAAAAACATGATCTTCTATCACAGTATGGTGTTTATTGGCTCCATCATAATTACAAGTAATGGTGCCCGCCCCAATATTGACATCTTTTCCGATGGTTGAATCACCCACATAGCTCAAATGATTAACTTTTGAGCCTACGCCAATGACTGCTTTTTTAATTTCAACAAAATTCCCTATTTTAGTATTTTCGGCCAAATGTGTTTCGGGCCGAAGTCTGGCAAACGGGCCAATATGACTACAATCACCAATAATACTGTTTTCAATGGTACAGTTAGATAGTACTTTGACACCTGAACCAATTTGGCTGTCTTTAATAACTGTATTTGGTCCGATATAAGTATCATCACCAATCGAAACATCGCCTTCAAAAATGACGTTAACGTCAATCACTACATCCCGACCAATAGTCGCCTTACCACGCAGATCAAAACGTGCAGGATCATACAACGTCACGCCCTGAGTCAGTAGTAATTCAGCCTGTTGTTGCTGTTTATATCGTTCAAGCATTGCCAATTGTGATTTATTATTTACACCACAAATTTCCATGGGTGACTCTGGATGCACTGCATTGATGTTGATGCCATCTTTTACCGCCATTGCAATAATATCTGTTAAATAATATTCGCCCTGGCTATTTTTGTTATCTAATACGGGCAACCACTTCTTTAGTAAATCAGCCGCAACAACAAGCATTCCGGTGTTAATTTCATTCACTTTCTTTTCTGATTCAGAAGCATCTTTTTCTTCAACAATACAATTTACAAGCCCATGCTTGTCACGAATAATACGCCCATAACCAGTCGGGTTATCCAAATGGGCGGTTAATAGCCCTAAACTTCGATCGTGTGCAGCATCCACCAATGATTTTAGAGTATCGAGCTGGGTGAGGGGCACATCACCATACAGTACAAGAACTGTGTTTTCCGACGAAATAGCTGGTAGCGCTTGCGCAACGGCATGACCAGTACCTAGCTGCTCCGATTGCTCTATCCAATGGATTGCATCAGATTTCAGTCTGTTTTTGACAACTTCGCCACCGTGCCCATATACAACATGAATATCCACATCACCTAATGCTCTTGCCGTATCAACTACATGCTTTAACAGAGGTTTACCCGCAAGAGGGTGCAATACTTTGGGAAGAGCTGAACGCATTCGGGTGCCTTGCCCAGCTGCAAGAATCACTATACTTAACTTCATTGATCTATAGACCTTTATTATTCCTGTTATATAACTTGTCTTAAGAAAGCTTCCTTAATCATTTCTGGTGTTATTATCAGGAGTTAAATTATAAACTTTAGACATTTTTTATGGCTTTTCTGAAACATTATTAAGACCAATTAGATACCTTTAGTTTTTCTATTCTGCCAAAGTGACTTACATTGTTCGTAACCACTCTCATACTATTCTCTAAAGCAATCCCTGCTATCAGTATGTCAATATCATCAACTGGCGTACCTTTTTTTCGCAAACCGGCATAGATAATAGCTGATTTTTCAGAAAATTCGATTGTGAGAGGAAGTATCGCGCTAATTGATGCAAATTTTAGAAATATTTCTAATTGTTTAGTTGCATCTCTATGCCTTAGCCCACTCAATATTTCATAATATGTAATGATGCTAAAATTTATATTTTTATGCGCATAAATGTATTTTTTGAAGTTTTCTTTTACCTTTTTATTCCCTTTCAGAAACATTGATAATATATCTGTATCAATCAGAGATTTCTGCATTGCTTCTTCTGCCACTAAATGCTTTGTTACGTCTACTTCTTATATCTGTTAAGTAATCATCAAACATTTTACTATCCATATCTTTCCATGCACCTGAAAATGACAATAAATCAGTATTTTCCTCTGCTTTATTTTTTTCTTCCCTAAGGCTGAAATCATGAACAAACCTGTATACTTCTGACAATTTTTCATCAGGCAACAGATTGATTTCATTAATTATCATATCTTTCATCATGGTTGAAGTCATAATACCAACCCTCATATTCTCCACATTTATTGGTACTTAAAATTGTACCACACCAAGAAAACATAGGGACGCTGGTTATGTTTAAAGCCTACGCCATGCTCAGGTACCTTAGAAAGCTTCCTTAACCATTTCTAGTGTTATTATCAGGAGTTAAATTATAAACTTTAGACACTTTTATTACTTTTCTGAAATAAAAAAGGCCGTATTAAAACGGCCTTTGGAATATTTTAAAGTGTATTTTTGAAAACACCAAAATCTAAAAGTACAACTTTAACGTCTTCCTGCTTTACGCAATTTATCTAATAACTGTAATTGTGCAACTGCTTGAGCCAGCTCGGCTTCAGCTTGTGCCAAATCAACTTCTGAGTCCCTGTTCTTTAAAGCTTCTTCCGCTTGCTGCTTTGCCTCATTTGCTGCTGCTTCATCGATATCTTTAGCTCTCACAGCAGTATCAGACAAGATGGTGACAACATGAGGTTGCACTTCAAGCATACCACCCGAAACATAAATTGAATCTTCACCTTCAGAGGTTTTGATAACAACTTCACCGGGTTTTAGCTTTGCCAATAATGGAGTATGACGAGGTAAAATACCTAAATCACCCATTTCACTTGGCGCAAATATCATCTCGGCAGTACCCGAATATATTTCACCTTCAGCACTTACAATATCAACATGCATTGTCATGGCCATCGTTATTCTCCTGACATATCAAGGGTCATCACCCATTTTAAAAATAGATGATGATCCACCTTGGCTTTAAGATTGATGATTACTTGGCATCCATCTTATTAGCTTTTTCTACGGCTTCATCAATACTGCCGACCATATAGAACGCTTGCTCTGGCAAATGGTCATATTCACCCGCTACAATTGCTTTGAAACCAGTAATAGTATCTTTCAGTGATACATATTTACCTGGCGAGCCAGTAAATACTTCAGCAACGAAGAAAGGTTGTGACAAGAAGCGCTGTATTTTACGAGCACGTGCTACGGATAATTTATCTTCTTCTGAAAGCTCATCCATACCCAAAATAGCGATAATATCTTTCAACTCTTTATAACGCTGCAATGTGCCCTGAACTGAACGAGCCACATCATAATGCTCTTGTCCGATAACTAATGGATCAAGTTGACGACTGGTTGAATCCAGTGGATCAATCGCAGGATAGATACCAAGCTCTGCAATTTGACGTGACAATACAACCGTCGCATCCAAATGAGCAAATGTTGTTGCAGGTGATGGATCCGTTAAATCATCCGCTGGAACATAAACCGCTTGAATTGAAGTGATTGAACCCGTTTTAGTCGATGTGATACGTTCCTGAAGAACGCCCATCTCTTCCGCCAGAGTCGGCTGATAACCTACCGCAGAGGGCATACGACCCAACAATGCAGATACTTCGGTACCCGCCAAAGTGTAACGATAAATGTTATCAACAAACATTAGTACGTCACGACCTTCATCACGAAAAAACTCCGCCATGGTCAAGCCACTGAGAGCAACACGCAGTCTATTTCCAGGAGGCTCATTCATTTGACCGTACACTAACGCAACTTTATCGATTACATTACTGTCTGTCATTTCATGATAGAAGTCATTACCCTCACGAGTACGCTCACCAACACCAGCAAATACAGAAAAACCACTATGTTCAATAGCGATATTACGAATCAGCTCCATCATGTTAACGGTTTTACCTACACCGGCACCACCGAATAATCCGACTTTACCGCCTTTGGCGAAAGGACATATCAAGTCAATAACCTTGATGCCCGTTTCAAGCAGTTCAGAGCTTGCTGCAAGCTCATCATAAGCTGGCGCTTTACGGTGAATCGCCCATTGCTCATCAGCGCCTATATCACCTTTGTCATCAATAGGTTTGCCCAGTACATCCATGATCCGGCCCAGTGTTTTTTGGCCAACAGGCACTGAAATTGGCTCACCTGAATTAGACACAGAAAGATCACGGCGTAAACCATCGCTTGAACCCATTGCAATGGTACGAACAATACCATCCCCTAACTGCTGCTGAACTTCCAAAACCAAACCGGTCTCTTCAACTTTCAGCGCATCATATATCTTCGGCATCGCATCACGTTGAAACTCTACGTCAACCACAGCACCAATGATTTGTGAAATTTTTCCTGAACTCATTTATCCAGTTCCCCTTAAAATTGTGAAGTGACAAGCTTGGCTTTTAAAGTGTTTTTTCGCCACTTGTGCAACCAAAATACCACTTGCAAACATCAATTAAACAGCTGATGCACCGGCAACGATCTCTGATATTTCCTGAGTAATTGCCGCTTGACGTGCTTTATTGTAGACCAACTCAAGATCATCGATAACACTACCCGCATTATCAGAGGCACTTTTCATTGAAACCATACGAGCAGCCTGCTCACAAGCAATGTTTTCAACAAGGCCCTGATAAACAAGAGACTCAATATAACGAGTCATCAAAGCGTCCAGGACATCTTTAGCTTCTGGTTCATACAGATAGTCCCAATGATGTTCGAGCTCTTTTTCATCACTCGCCACTATTGGTAATAGCTGCTGAACCCTTGGTGCTTGAGTCATTGTATTAACGAACTCGTTATGAACGACATAAAGTCGATCAATTTCACCTTTATCATAAGCATCCAACATCACCTTAACATTACCAATGATGTCATTTACCGAAGGCGTATCACCTAACTGAGTAATCTGAGCTTTAATATCTGCAAAGCGTTTAAAAAATGACAGCGCTTTTGAACCAATAATTGAATAAATTGATTCAACACCTTTCTCTTTCCACTCTTTTGCTGAATTAATTGTCGCTCTGAACAGGTTAGGATTTAATCCACCACATAAACCACGATCAGATGAAATCACAATATAACCCACCCGTTTAACTTCATCATGTGAAGTCAAATAAGGGTGATTATATTCAGGATGCGCATGTGCAAGGTGACCAATTACGTTACGAATTTTATCTGCATAAGGCCTAGAAGCAGTCATTCGTTCCTGAGCTTTCCGCATTTTACTCGCCGCAACCATTTCCATGGCACGCGTTATCTTCTGAGTATTTTTAACACTCTTTATTTGAGTGCGGATCTCTTTTCCAACGGCCATAATAAGCCCCCTTTACCAGACCTGGTTCGCTTTAAAACTCTCAAGAGCAGCCTTCAGACCTTTTGCAATTTCGTCATTAAAGTCACCCGTATCATTGATACGTTTCATTAAATCAGTATGCTCAGACCCCATAAAAGAAAGCAATGCACTTTCAAAAGAACCTACTTTTTCAAGTTCTACATCATCAAGAAAGCCTTCATTAGCAGCAAATAGAGAAACTGCTTGCTGCGCAACACTCATAGGAGCGTATTGAGCCTGTTTCATCAATTCAGTCACGCGTTGGCCGCGCTCCAACTGCTTACGTGTTGTCTCATCCAGATCAGATGCAAACTGAGCAAATGCAGCCAGTTCACGATATTGAGCCAGATCAAGACGTACACCACCACCAAGCTTTTTAATAATCTTGGTTTGTGCTGCACCACCCACACGAGAAACAGATAAACCTGCATTAATCGCGGGTCTGATACCGGAGTTAAACAGATCGGTTTCAAGGAAGATTTGACCATCCGTAATAGAAATTACGTTAGTAGGCACAAATGCAGAGACATCACCACCCTGAGTTTCGATAATAGGCAATGCAGTTAAAGAACCTGTCTTGCCTTTTACTTTCCCTTTAGTGATTGCTTCAACATGTTCAGCATTAATACGCGCTGCACGCTCCAGCAAACGAGAGTGAAGATAAAATACGTCACCAGGATACGCTTCACGACCGGGCGGACGACGAAGCAACAAGGAGACTTGGCGATATGCCCAGGCTTGCTTGGTTAAATCATCATATACAATTAATGCATCCTCACCACGGTCACGGAAGTATTCTCCCATTGTACAACCCGCGTAAGGCGCTATATATTGCATTGCAGCCGATTCTGATGCGGCAGCTGATACAATAATTGTATGTTCCAATGCACCATGCTCTTCCAGCTTACGTACCACAGCAGCAATAGAAGATGCTTTTTGACCAATCGCAACATAGATACATTTAATTCCTGTATCTTTTTGATTGATAATTGCATCAATTGCAACCGCTGTTTTACCTGTTTGACGGTCTCCAATGATGAGCTCACGCTGACCACGACCGACTGGAATCATCGCATCAACAGATTTCAGACCTGTTTGTACAGGCTGATCTACTGATTTCCGACTGATAACGCCTGGCGCGACTTTTTCAATGGGTGATGTTCCAACTGCATCAACTGGACCTTTACCATCAATCGGGCTACCCAAAGCATCAACAACACGCCCTAATAACGCTTCGCCAACAGGAACCTCAAGAATACGGCCGGTACACTTAACTGTGTCACCTTCTGATATATGTTGATAAGAACCTAAAACTACAGCCCCTACAGAATCACGCTCCAAATTCAAAGCCATACCATATGTATCGCCAGGAAATTCTATCATCTCCCCTTGCATTACATCTGCTAACCCGTGAACACGGATAATACCGTCAGCCACACTGACAACAGTTCCTTCCGTACGAGCTTCGGTTACAGCTTCAAAATTTTTAATGCGCTTTTTGATTAAATTGCTTATTTCGGAAGCACTCAATTGCATTTTGCTTTTCCCCATGCGGTCATTAACGTGACAATGCGCTAGCTAGCTTTTGCAGTTGCCCTGTTGCTGACCCATCAATAACTAAATCACCCGCGCGAATGATCGCCCCACCCAATAGACTTTCATCTACCGAACAAGTCAAACTCACTTCACGCCCCAGCCGCACCTTTAAGGCCTCTGCAATTTTTGTCTGCAGCGCATTGGTCACTTTAAATGCTGAAATAACTTCAGCCTCTATTGTTCCCTCAGCTTCAGCTCGATAAGATTCATAAAGTGTTACAATCTCTGGTAAAAATGATAATCGATTATTATCAATCAGTAGACGAATCAGGTTTTCTACTGGCTTACCAAGATTTTTTCCGCAAACACCCAGAAATAGCTTTCCCAACTGACCCTTTGACAAACGCGGGTTAGAAACCACCGCCTGCATTTCAGGGTTGACTGCTACAGAAGCTGCCAACTCCAAACCATCAGACCAACCGGAATAGTCTTTTTGACTTTTAGCCATTTCAAATACAGCCTGAGCATACGGCCTTGCGATTGTACTTTTTTCAGCCATTACTCAATACTCACTATATTTGCTTGATCAAATCTTTCATCAATTTATCATGAGATTTATTATCAATCTCACGACCAAGAACCCTGGAAGCACCTGCAACAGCAATTTCTGCGACCTGGCCACGTAGTTGCTCTTTTGCACGACTGACTTCCTGATCAATCTCAGACTGAGCTGATGCTTTTATGCGATCACCTTCAACCTGTGCTTTTCCTTTAGATTCTTCAACGATAACTGATGCACGCTTTTCAGCTTGTGCCAACACTTCAGCCGCTTGAGTCTTTGCTTCTTTCAAAGTCTCTTTTGCATGCTTCTCTGCCAACTCTTGCTCATGCTTACCCTTTTCAGCTGCTGCCAAACCATCAGCAATACGTTTCTGACGATCCTCCAGCATGGTATTGATCGGGGTCCACAAGTACTTATTGACAAACCATATCAACAAGATAAACGCTATCATTTGAAAGATCAGAGTTACGGTAATATTCATTTCGTTCCTCCTCGCCCAAATCGGCTCAGACTAGTCAAGTAACTCGACCTAGCCAATTGCCATAATTGCAGCTTCTAAAGCACCAACAAACGGGTTGGCGAACAAAAACCACATAGCGAACGCTAAAATGATGAAAGGAAAAGATTCCATCAAACCAGCAAAGATGAACATATTAGTCATTAATGCAGGGCGCATTTCTGGTTGACGTGCAATGCCTTCCAGAGTTTTCGCACAAATCAGACCCCAGCCAATAGCTGAACCCATACCTGCTGCTGCCAAAATCACACCTACACCAATTGCGGTGTAAGCATAGATCATCGATAACATGTCGGCTGTCATTATTTATTTCCTCCAAAATTAAATACAAAAACAACGATAACAAAACTTCCTATGGAACGCGCATGAAATAACTTGAGCAATGCGCGCTCCATAAACACCAGTTTTACAAAACTAATGATCTTCAACGTGCGCCATACCCAGGTAGACAATTGTCAACACCATAAAGATAAATGCCTGCAACGTAATAACTAACAAGTGGAAAATCAACCACCCCAAATCGAGAAGTACCTGCAAACTACCCCAGAATGCAGCGCCAAACAGGCTGGAAGTCAAAAACATGGTTCCACCAATCAACGCAATCAATAAAAATACAAGCTCACCTGCAAATAAGTTTCCAAACAGACGCAAGCCGAGACTGAGAGGCTTGGCAAGCTCTTCAATAACTGACATTACGATATTGACTGGCACTAGAAACTTACCAAAAGGGTGAAACAAAAACATTTTCAAATAGCCTGACGGGCCTTTTATTTTAATGTTGTAATAAACAATCAGAGCAAAAACAACCAGAGACATCGCAAATGTCGCACTCAAATCAGTGGTTGGCACAGCCTTCAAGTACTCAATACCGAATATTGAATTCGCCAACACCGGCAACAGATCGACAGGGATCAAATCCATCGCATTCATCAACCAGACCCAAACGAATATGGTCAAAGAGAGCGGTGCAATCAATGGATTATGCCCAGGAAAGGTATCCTTCACCTGCTGTGCAACAAAATCAACAATGGTTTCGACAAAGTTTTGAAACCCACTGGGCGTATCAGAAACCAAATTCCGCCCCAACCGCCATGAAACTACCATAATCAACGCAGCAAGCGCATAACTAAAAAAAATGGTGTCCAGATGCAACGCCCAAAAACCCGTTGCTTTATGCGTTATCGGATCACATTGACCCGCACAAAGATTGGTTAAATGATGTTGTATATACTGGACGGTACCGCCACCAGAAGCTGCTTCAGCCAATGCTTTGTCCTCCCGAATCCTTTAATAGACTATAAATACTTTATCCGCGCATATTAGCTAAATAAGCCAATTGCGCCAGACAAAAACCGACCACGACTGCCAAAGGAGCCAATTCAAAAACCTTCAGACAGATAATAAACATAATAAGCACCATTAAAAAACGAAACGCAGCACTTATATAAAGAATAATTTGACTTACACTGGGATTACGGAGCGATACAGAAGAAGACCAATTCATGCTTCCCCATAAAATCAAAGTTGTAATCAGACCAATTGCACCACCGGCAATAGCAGACACTCCATCCAGAGAGCTTTTTACAAAAAAAGCCCCGGCAACAACTAAAGTTATTAACAGTTGAGCCGTAATAACTCTACGACTTCCTGCCGCGAGCCTCTGAGCAGCAACATCACTAACCATCACAACCTACTCAGAATATTATAAACCTTAAGACCACCGCCAATAAAACCAAGCGCGCCAAATAATAACATAAACAGTGGCGCGGTTTCCAACCAATAATCAACGCCATAACCCAGCAGAAAACCACTGACGATCGTTGAAGTCAACATCGTACCCACGCCGATAAGCAAAACTGATGCCTGATTGTCTTTTTTACTCTTCAACAACCTGCATCCATAAACTTTATGGAGAGGAGTATAGCGATAAGTAAATAGAGCCGCAAGTAGAAAATCCTTTAATTCAGATGTGCCAAAATGCCATCCAGCTCGTCCAGGCTATTGTAATGAATAGTTACACGCCCTTTCCCTCTGGAGTTATGCTGCACTTTCAGTACCGCTCCAAACTTTTCTGACAGAGTCTCTTCCAATTTTTTTATATCCGGATCAATATGGCTCGGTTTTTCAGGATAATCCGAACCTGTTAGCATTGACCTGACTAAGCGCTCTGTTTCCCGCACGGTCAAATCACGCCGGACAACCTTGATGGCAGCTTGCCTCTGCTCTTTTTCTGAAAGACTCAATAAAGCACGCGCATGCCCCATTTCCAACTCACCTTGCACTAACATCATATTTACATCCTGATGCAAGTCGAGTAAACGCAACAAGTTTGTAACAGAAGTACGTGAGCGCCCCACCGCTTCAGCAGCCTCCTGATGTGTTAATGAGAACTCCTCAATCAGCCGCTGCAATGCATTGGCTTCCTCTATAGGGTTCAGATCTTCCCGCTGGATATTCTCAATCAGAGCAATTGCAATAGCTGTTTCATCGGGCACATCACGCACCACCGCAGGTATATCTTGCAATCCGGCAAGCTGTGATGCTCGCCAACGTCGCTCACCGGCTATTATTTCGAATTTTTTATCCGAAACTGCCCGAACTACAATTGGCTGCACAACCCCTTGAGCCCGAATCGAATTTGCCAGCTCTTCCAGCGCGTCCTGCTTCATATCAATACGTGGCTGATACTTGCCTCGCTGAATTATATCAATTGGCAAATTACGCAATTCGCTGCTGTTCGTTACATTAGACTCATTTAAAACAGGCCGTATATCACCCATCAATGCGCCAAGTCCTTTACCCAGCCCTCTACGTTTTGCACTCATGCGCCACCGAACCTTGAACTTTTTTCTTTACGAATCATTTCACCCGCCAAAGCCAAATAGGCCATTGCTCCAGTCGAAGAACCATCATAGTACATCGCTGGAGTGCCATAACTGGGCGCCTCTGCAAGCCGCACGTTGCGTGGAATAATGGCGCTATAAACTTTTCCACCAAAATGTGAGAGCAGTTGCTCTGAAACCTCTTTCGCCAGTTTATTTCGTGGATCATACATCGTGCGCAACAGACCAGAAACCTGAAGGCCAGGATTGAGAGATACTCTGATTTGATCCAGAATATCCATCAATGCAGTCAAACCTTCAAGCGCATAATACTCGCACTGCACGGGAATAATAATCCCTTGCGAAGCGACCATTGCATTAACTGTCAGCATATTTAATGAAGGAGGGCAATCAATAAAAATGTAATCATAATCTCCTGCAACCTTATCCAGCGCCCATTTAAGCTGCTGTTCGCGCTGAAGCATGTTCATCAACTTCACTTCAGCAGCCGTCAAATCAGCATTTGCAGGAAGCAGCATATAACCCGCTTCATCCGCAGAAATAATCGCATCCTCGATATCACAAAGCCCTAACAAAACATCGTATATCGTTTTATCCTGAGCCACCTTATCAACACCACTGCCTGTTGTTGCATTCCCCTGTGGATCAAGATCCACCAACAAAACCCGTCGACGTGTTGCACTCAATGACGCGGCAAGATTAATGCTTGTCGTTGTTTTACCAACCCCGCCTTTTTGATTTATAACTGCAATTATCATAATTGAACTTTGAAATACTTAAAATCTATGTTGCAGATGATTTACTGCAATCAATCTCCACGACATGCCTTGCTGCATCCAGCCCGGGAACCTTCAGTTCATGTATTGCAATTACTTCACAACCAGCAGCCAACACATTCAGCTCCTCATCAGGAAAACGCCCTTTCATCGCTAACAACCGACCCTCTGAACCACAATAGGGAGCCGCTTTATGCGTAAAGTCATGAATACTGCTAAAAGCACGCGTTACCACAATATCAAAATCATGACGTGTATTATATTTCTCCAAACGGCAATGTACCACATCTACATTTTTTAAGCCCAGCCGTGCAACCACTTGCGTTAAAAAATGTGTACGCTTCTTGAGCGCATCAAGCAGTGTAAAGTGCTGATCGGGCGATGCAACCGCTAGTGGAATGCCTGGTAAACCAGCCCCAGTACCAACGTCCAATACAAATTTCCCCGTGACATAAGGCAGAATCGATAAACTATCAAGCAAATGAAGAACAACCATTGAGTCAGAATCACGAACACTCGTTAAATTCATCACCTGATTCCATTTCACTAACAAATATAAATATTCAATCAAAGCCTGCTGTTGGTCGTCCGACAGATCAAGGTTTAACTGGGCACAGCCTTGAGCCAGTTGCTGACATAAGGCTTCTCTATTAAAATCATACATATCTCTATGCTATCCAAGCGACTTGCTACGTGCTCGTTTTTTCAAATAAACAATTAACAAAGAGATTGCCGCAGGGGTCACACCAGAAACTCTTGATGCCTGCCCAACCGTCACTGGGCGAGTATTTCCAAGCTTTTGCTGAACCTCTATAGAGAGACCTGATACTTTTTCATATTCAAAATCGACAGGAATACGCAACGCTTCGTAACGATGCTGCCTTTCAATCTCTGCTTGCTGCCGCTCGATATAGCCTGAATATTTTGCCTGAATTTCAATTTGTGCTGCGACGCACTCATCACTCACTCCAGACCCGGCTTTATCCAGCGCCATCAGATCAAAATATCGTACATTAGGGCGACGCAACAACTCTGACAATTTATACTCTCTATTCAGAGAGCCACCAAAAAGATTTTCACTCTCTGCTTTTGTGAGTGCCGTAGGCTGTAAAACCGTGTTTAGTAGTCGCTGTTGCTCACATGCAATTAATTCGCTTTTCTTTTCAAAAAAGATCCAGCGCTGATCATCAACCAAGCCTAATTCACGCCCTTTAGCTGTCAAACGTAAATCTGCATTATCTTCTCTGAGTAACAAACGGTACTCAGCACGACTGGTGAACATTCGGTAAGGCTCTTCTGTCCCTTGAGTGATTAAATCATCAATAAGCACACCAATATAGGCTTCATCACGACGGGGAGACCAGGCATCCACTCCCTGCACAGAGCGTGCTGCATTCAAACCTGCAATCAACCCTTGCGCAGCTGCCTCTTCATAACCTGTGGTGCCGTTAATTTGACCAGCAAAAAACAGCCCTGAAATATTTTTTGTTTCCAGTGATGGCTTTAAATCTCGCGGATCAAAAAAATCATACTCAATTGCATACCCCGGCCTAACAATATGTACATTTTCAAACCCGACCATGGAACGAACAAAATCGTACTGCACATCAAAAGGTAGACTCGTGGAAATACCGTTTGGGTACACCTCATGCGTATCAAGCCCCTCAGGCTCTACAAAAATTTGATGTGAATTTTTATCAGAAAAGCGTACTACCTTATCTTCAATTGAAGGGCAATAACGAGGCCCTACGCCTTCAATTTTCCCGGTAAACAGTGGTGAACGCGACATTCCCTGACGAATAATTTCATGTGTTTTTTCGTTTGTTTTTGTAATAAAACAAGAGACCTGACGAGGGTGTTGCTCTTTTTTTCCAAGAAATGAAAAGACCGGCAAGGGTAAATCACCAGGCTGCTCTTCCAGTTTGCTATAGTCAATTGTTCGACCATCCAGACGTGGCGGCGTACCCGTTTTCAATCGCCCTGTACGAAAGGGTAAATTTCTTAATCGCTCCCCTAAAGTACTTGCGGCGGGATCGCCTGCTCTTCCTGCCTGATAGTGCGCTTCGCCAATATGAATACGCCCGGTTAAAAAGGTGCCGACAGTCAATACCACGCTAGGCGCAAAAAATTTAAGCCCCATTTGGGTCACTACGCCAGTGACTTTCTCTTGATCTAAAATTAAATCGTCTACGGCTTGCTGAAAAATAGTTAGATCAGGCTGGTTTTCCAATACTGAGCGTATTACCTGCTTATACAAAGTTCGATCTGCTTGCGCACGTGTTGCACGTACCGCAGGCCCTTTACGTGAATTCAATATCCGAAAATGAATGCCCGCCAGATCAATCGCATAAGCCATCACTCCGCCCAACGCATCGACTTCCTTAACCAAATGCCCCTTGCCAATACCACCAATCGCCGGGTTACAACTCATCATGCCTAATGTATCTACATTATGAGTCAATAATAACGTAGATGCGCCCGTACGTGATGCAGCTAATGCCGCCTCTGTTCCTGCATGTCCTCCTCCAACAACAATAACATCAAACTTTTTTTGGTAATTCACAACAGATATTCAATTTTAAATGAGGCCTGAATAGTATCATGCGCCTGTTTATTAAGTGACATAAGTATCATTTACTAATAAAAAGCACTAATAATTGTTTACCTTTTCATTGATCAGTTGTTTAATTAACAATGTTAAAGAGTTCGTATTATTTTTTGTTATAAAGATCATTGGTAAAATAGAGTTTTTATGAATTTTTCAGTTTGGTCAGCATTGTTGTTATTGCTTCTGATTTTATCACCTCGTAGTTATGCCGAATCATTTTTTCTGCCTACGTCCGACAATGATATTGTTGGCCAACTCATTGCAATACCATTAAATGACTCAGACACGTTACTGGATATCGCTCGCCAATTTAACGTGGGCTATAGCGAAATTACTCAAGCCAACCCGGATATTGACCCATGGCAACCCGACAAAAACTCTTTCGTTGTTGTGCCTTCTTTATATATATTACCCAACGCCCCTAGAAAAGGCATTGTGATCAACATCCCCGAAATGCGGATTTATTATTATCCCAAGCCCAAAAAAGGTCAAAAACCTATGGTAGTAACTTATCCAATCAGCATTGGAAAAGAAGGGCACCTCATGCCATTAGGCCAGTCAAAAATTACTGCTAAAATAGAAAATCCATCATGGACTGTCCCCCCTGATGTTCGCGCAGCATATAAAGCAGAAGGTCAGGATTTACCGCGCGTCGTTCCTCCCGGAGACAAAAACCCACTTGGCAAATTTGCTATGAAACTGGGAGATAGTAGTTATTTCATTCACGGAACCAATAAACCTCACGGCATTGGAATGCGCGTCAGCTATGGTTGTATTCGATTATATCCCGAAGATATCGCCAAATTTATTTTCATGGCTCCAAGAAATACACCTGTTACCACCATCAACCAACCTTTTAAGGTCGGAAAACATCATGGAAAAATATATATAGAGGCACATCCGGTTTTGGCTGAGTGGGGTATTCCATCACTGCTCGACAACCTGCCACCAACCATCAATGCTGATGATTTGGCACTATTGGTCAACGCTCCCGAAACACTTCATCAGATTATCAAGCAACAATCAGGCATTCCAATGCCGATACAGCTAACAAAGTAAAAAGAAGTAGTTGCGGAACTATGTGATAAAACTATAAGAGTTATAGTTTTAGAGAAAACCTGATTACATAGAAGTAATCAGGTTTTTATTGGACTGGACTTATTTGCTCATTGATTTTTCAAACATGCGATCCGAGCGTTCTATTGCAGAATTAGCAGCATTTAATGCACGCGCCGCCTCTGCTTTGGCTTGCTCTGCAGCATTCAGCGCTTGCTGGGCTTTGTTCTCCGCCGACATTGCCGCATCACTTGCACCTGAAACACTACTTTGTGCGCTTTGAGCTGCACTCAATGCTCTATCAGCAGTCGATTGAGCAGCAGCAGCATCTACTTTTGCTTCTTCAGCCGCAGTCAACGCTTTTGTTCCAGTTGAACTACACGCTGCCAACATCACCACAGAAATCAAACCACCAACAATAGGGATAAATTTTTTTTTCATTACATTCTCTCTAAAAATTTTATTAAAGTTTATTATATTTTCCAGACATCATCACTCAGATTACATCCCTTTCCATTCTGCTCAATATTTTTTGTCAGAACTTTTAACACTATCACAAAAAAACAATTATTTCCCAATACAAAAGCTGGAAAATATTTTTCCCAACAGATCGTTTGAAGTGAATTCACCTGTAATTTCGTTTAAAGCACCTTGCGCCAGCAATAATTCCTC
>CAYXVC010000005.1:17698-23346 GCA_964468225.1 uncultured Gammaproteobacteria bacterium | reverse complement strand
ATGCAGTCCGCCTGTTTGATCTCTTCGCGTGCCCGCGCAATTCCCAGCAACTCAACGGGATCATCACTCTCCCTCAACCCGGCAGTGTCCGTAATATGCAGAGGTATTCCTTCAATTGTAATTTGTTCTTTTAAAACATCGCGTGTCGTGCCGGGAATATTAGTGACAATTGCTGCATCACGACGAGCAAGCCGATTAAGCAAGCTTGATTTGCCTGCATTAGGTTGCCCGGCAATCACAACATTCATGCCTTCCCTGAGCAAACACCCTTGCTCGGCTGACTGGGTCAAATTCACTAATGTATTTATTACACTGCCCAACAATGCCTCGATCTTTCCATCAGATAAAAAATCAATCTCTTCTTCTGGAAAATCAATGGCAGATTCGACATAGGTGCGCAAATGGATCAGGCTTTCAACAAGCGATTTAACTTCTGTTGAAAATTCACCTTGCAGTGACCGCAACGCATTTCGTGCAGCTTGAACCGAGCTGCTTTCAATCAAATCAGCAATGGCCTCCGCTTGCACAAGGTCCAGTTTATCGTTTAAAAATGCGCGTTCAGAAAATTCACCCGGCCTTGCTATGCGCGCGCCCAACGCAACCACTCGCTGTAATAGCATATCCATTACAACGGGCCCACCATGTGCTTGCAACTCCAACACATCCTCACCTGTAAAAGAGTGAGGCGCAGGAAAGTAAAGCACAATGCCTTGATCAATTGCGGTGCCACTTTGATCATAAAAAGTTTGATAATCTGCATGTCTGGGCTGTGGCAAATAACCTAAAACGGCTTGCGCAATATCAACAGCTAATTTCCCAGAAATACGAACAATTCCAATTCCTCCACGACCGGGGGGAGTAGCTAGTGCTGCAATAGTGTCAATTTCTACAGACATGTGCGTGCCTTAAAAACAAAAAGCCCCATTACCACATATTAATAAATAAGGAATAATGGAGCCTCTAAAAACCAATGAAGCGGCAAAGTAATTTACGAATTATTTGGCTTGGCTTCCTTCTCGATATTACGAGTAATATACCACTGCTGACTGATCGAAATAAGGTTGTTTGTCACCCAATACAATACCAATCCTGCAGGAAAGAATGCAAAGAAAATTGTGAAGATAAAAGGCATCATCATCATCAATTTAGCCTGCATTGGATCCGTTGGGGCAGGATTCAACTTGTGCTGAACAAACATTGATGCACCCATCAACAACGGCAATATAAAGTAAGGGTCTTTACTGGACAGATCGTTTATCCATAACATAAAGTCAGCTTGTCGTAGCTCCACGCTTTCCAGTAACACCCAATAAAGAGCAATAAATACGGGAATTTGTAACAGCATAGGCAAACAGCCGCTCACGGGGTTGATCTTCTCTTTCTTATACAACTCCATCGTTGCTTTTGCCATACCGGCCCGGTCATCAACATAGCGCTCTTTTAAAGCAACCATGCGGGGCTGTAAACGACGCATATTTGCCATTGAGCGATAACTTTTAGCTGAAAGTGGGAAAAATGCCAGCTTGATGAGTAGTGTAACGACAATAATTGACCACCCCCAATTACCTACAAACTGGTGAATAAAGTTCAGAAGAATAAAAAGTGGCTTAGCCAAAATTGTAAGCATTCCATAGTCAACCGTTAATTCCAGACCAGGTGCTAGCTCTTCCAGTTTATCCTGTAATTTAGGGCCAATAAAAAGCTCTGTTTTAAAAAGGCCCTGATCGCCCGCAGTAACCACTTTCACTGGTGATACAGCCCCTAATAAATAACGATCCTGACCCAGAGATTTTGAAAAGAAATGTTCCGTATCATCTTTCAATGGCACAATCGCAGCAACAAAGTAATGCTGAATCATTGCAAGCCAGCCACCTTGAATGTCACGCTTCAAGTTTTCCGAAGACATATCGGAAAAATCTATTTTTTCATATTTTTCGCTATCACTATAAATAACGCCACCGGTATAGGTGTAGATGAAAAAAGAGTCACTCTCTTCACCGCTCGTACGTTGTAGCTGGCGATATTGGCGGCCTTGCCAACTTTCCCCAGAATTATTAATAACGCGCTGCTCTAGACCAATTACATAACTGCCTCTATGAAAAGTATAGCTTTTATCAACCGCAACTCCATCAGCACCTTGCCAACGAAGCGTCACTTTTAATTGATCATCTCCGGGAGATAATTCATATTCACTTTTTTCGGCACTAAAAATTGCATGATGATCCGGTGCAGCGCCTTTCGATAGTAAACCTGATTGAACAATAAAACGCTTGCTGGACGTATCCTGTAAAAACTTTATCGTATTTTCAGGTGCCTTCGAAGTTACAGGGTACTTTAATAAGTCCAATTCACGAATATCGCCACCATAAGTACTTATTTTTACATCAAAAAGATCTGTTTTTACAGTAATAAACTGTGTTTGATCGGCAATGGGATCGCCACTGTTTGAAGGCACGTCGAATGATCCAACCGGCGGCACATCCTGCTCCGTAATGGGCGCATCAGGAACATCAAGCGCCTGATTATTGACTGCGGACACTGTTGTTGAAATTTCTGTTGCAGGAGGCTGATTATGATCAACCCATGCGTCCCACAATAAAAAGAGAACAAATGCTAAAGAGATGTAGAGAATAGGGCGAAGATTATCCATCATGGGGGGTTCTTTTTAAATGTTGGGGCACAAAATCTATTCCGCCATCATGCCATGGATGACAACGTGCCAATCGACAAATCGTTAACCACCCACCAGCAAATAGACCGTGCAGTTTAATCGCTTCTTCGGCATAACTGGAGCAATTTGGATAAAAGCGGCAATTTTTTCCAAGCCATGGACTGATCAAATATTGATAGCCACGAATTAAAAAAATAACTGTTTTCTTCATCTATTCCAGCTTTTTCCAAAGCTTGTTGAAAGCTTCTGTGATTTGGTGATTAGTTTTTGTCACGAGCGAACCTCGACCTAAAACAACAAGATCAATACCACCCAACGAGCATTTATGATGGCGAAAGCTCTCGCGCGCAAGCCGTTTAATACGATTACGTTTTGAAGCAAATTTAATCGAGCGTTTTGAAATTGCAAACCCTAAACGCGGGTAATCAAACTCATTATTTCGCCCTAAAACTAATAAACCATTGACTGAATAACGTTGTGCATCACTAAAAACTCGTCGAAATTCATCAGGTCGAGTTAACCTGTATTGCCTCGTAAAGCCTAGTAAACTCAAGCGCTCAGGCGAACCCTGCCTTTAACACGACGTGCGTTAAGAATTTTCCGGCCGGCTTTAGTGCTCATACGCGCACGAAATCCATGAGTACGTTTACGCTTGATCACGCTGGGTTGAAAAGTTCTTTTCATTTGAATTATTCCCGCTTTGAAATTATATTTCTTTAAAATTCTTCGAATGCAAAATATGCAAACGGCGAAATGTACCCATTTATGGTAGGTTTTGTCAAGTCAATTATCGCAAAAACCAAAAGAAAGCCCCGGTAGAAAAACTTGTGGATAACTTATTTCAAGACGTATAATCAATCCGGATAATATTTTGAATATTTAAAAAAACAGCTTAGAAATAGGGAAGGGGCAAAATCTGTGAGTTCGTCTTTATGGCAAATGTGCTTGGAACAATTAGAAGGTGAGCTAAGCGCCCAACAATTCAATACCTGGATACGCCCCCTGCAAGCTGTTGAAAAAGACGGAACTTTAAATCTACTCGCACCGAACCGGTTCGTTATGGATTGGGTCAATGAACGCTTGTTAGACAACATTGAAACCACCATCAAAAACCTGACTAACAATAAAGCACCCTTGATTACCCTTGAGATGGGCTCAATACAAAAAGCGCCAATGGCTCCTGTATTAAAAAAAGAACCCGCTATTAATGGAAAAACAACCGCCCCACAACCTCATCGACACAATACAAACAACACAAGCGCACTTCAAAGCAACTATACTTTTGAAAACTTTGTTGCAGGGAAGTCAAACCAGATGGCGTGTGCTGCGTCAAAACAAGTGGCTGAAAACCCGGGGGAAGCTTATAACCCACTTTTTATTTATGGCGGTGTTGGTCTCGGAAAAACACACTTAATGCACTCTGTAGGCAATATGATGCTTGCGAACAATCCGCAAGCTCGTGTCGCCTACCTGCACTCTGAGCGCTTTGTAGCAGATATGGTAAAAGCGCTGCAACATAATACGATCAATGAATTTAAGCGCTATTATCGAACACTGGACGCTTTACTCATTGATGATATTCAGTTTTTTGCCGGCAAAGAACGCTCGCAAGAAGAGTTCTTTCACACATTCAATGCGCTTATGGAAGGTCAGCAACAGATCATCATGACATGTGATCGCTACCCTAAGGAAATTAATGGGCTTGAAGATCGCTTGAAATCCCGTTTTGGCTGGGGGCTGACTTGCTCTATTGAACCTCCTGAATTAGAGGTTCGTGTTGCTATTTTAATGAGCAAAGCTGCTCAGGCAAACATTGAACTCCCGGATGAAGTTGCCTTTTTTATTGCCAAACGTATCCGATCCAACATACGTGAACTTGAAGGCGCATTAAAACGCGTTGTAGCTAACTCTCGGTTTACAGGAAAACCCATTACACTTGAATTAACCAAGGAAGCTTTAAAAGACCTGCTCACCCTGCAAGATAAACTCGTCTCTATTGAAAATATTCAAAAAATGGTGGCGGACTACTACAAAATGCGTGTGACAGATTTGATTTCAAAAAGAAGAACTCGTACTGTAGCTCGTCCAAGGCAAGTCGCTATGAGCCTCTCAAAAGAGCTCACTAATCACAGCCTGCCTGAAATAGGAGATGCTTTTGGTGGAAGGGATCATACAACGGTGCTGCATGCCTGCCGAAAAATCACAGAATTACGAGAGTCTGATCGACGGATAGGTGAGGACTATACTAATTTGTTAAGGACTCTGACGACATAAGACCTTAACATCATATATATTCTTGAATACCCACATGCAAACAACAGTAACACCATGAAAAGTCACTATATTTTTAGTTGTACGCAAACAAATTTAACCCGTAATAATAGTAAATTATAATGAATATATTAATTAACAGAGAAGATATATTAAAACCATTACAAATTGTTGGTGGTGTTATAGAAAAAAAACAGACGCTGGCGGTGCTCTCTAATTTATTAATTAAAGCCGATGGCAGTACGTTAACTTTTATAGGGACAGACACAGAAATTGAAATGATTTCTTCTATACCCCATGAAGTTGCTGAACCCTTTGAAGTGACATTACCCGCTAAAAAGCTTATTGATATCTGTAAAGCCTTACCACAAGGTTCTGAAATAAAATTCACAGCATCATCGAATTCGCGGGTGACTATTCAGTCAGGTCGTAGCCGATTCGTACTCGCTACACTTCCAGTAGAAGATTTCCCCAACATTGACGCACTGAAAGGTCCGGTAGAGTTCTCAATCGAACAATATCAATTGAAAAAGCTTTTGGAAAATACAATGTTTGCAATGGCCTTACAAGACGTTCGCTACTATCTTAATGGTCTTTTGCTTGATGTATCAGAAAATAAAATAAAAGCCGTTGCAACGGATGGGCATCGGCTTGCTTACAGTGAAATTAATTGTAATACAAATGATCAAAGCTCAAAAGTTATTGT
>CAYXVC010000005.1:0-17598 GCA_964468225.1 uncultured Gammaproteobacteria bacterium | reverse complement strand
ACATCTATTTTATCCAATGAAAAATATCGTGGCATCTGTCTGGTTTTTTCAGAAAACCTGTTGCAAATCGATACACACAATCCGGAACAGGAAGAAGCTGAAGAAGAGATTGAAATTTCTTACAGTGGTGAAAAGTTAAAAATTGGTTTTAATGTTACATATATTTTAGAAACAATATCAATTCTCAGCACAGAAAATATTCACCTCTTCCTGAAAGATCCAGACAGTAGCTGCCTTATTAAGCGAGAAAAGGATCTCAACTCAAAATATGTTGTGATGCCTATGCACATCTAAAAAATGGCCATCAACCGCCTGCTAATTAATAATCTTCGCAATCTTCAAAACGTTGATATAAAACTGTCACCGAAAATTAATGTTCTTTATGGAAATAATGGCAGTGGAAAGACCAGCATCCTGGAAGCGATTTACTTATTAGGCCGCGCTCGATCATTTAGAACTCAAAAACAAAAAAACATCATCACCAAAGATAAAAAATCTTTTCAAATATTTTGCAATACAACCAGCAATCACAGCCACCATGAACAAAAAATTGGTTTGGAATTTGTTAACAATAAAATTGGAATACACCTCTCCGGCCAACCTCTTAAAAAATCATCCGACCTTACAAAGTATTTACCTTTGCTCTTAATAACACCCGACAGTAAAAATTTACTCTTTCAGGGGCCAAGTCTGCGAAGAAAGTTTTTAGATTGGGGAGTGTTCCACGTGGAACGTTCTTTTCTGGAATGCTCCGTCAGATACCAAAAAGCATTAAAACAACGTAATTCATTACTCAAACAAAAAGTCACTGAAAAACAACTTTATAATTTTTGGGATCAAGAGCTAAAAGAGCACGCCTTACAAATCCACTTATTAAGAGAAGCATACGTAAATGACTTTTTTGAACGATTAATTTTTTATTTAAACGAACTCATGAATACTTCTCCTATATCCATGGAGTATTTAGCGGGGTGGCCACTCGAATTAGAGTACAGCCTTATGTTAGCCAAAACTTACAATAAAGATATGAAATTCGGGTTTACCGAAAAAGGCCCACATCGTTCAGACTTGTTATTTAAAGTAGATGGTCAATTGGTACAAGAGAAATTTTCGGGCGGACAATTAAAACTGTTTACCTGCGCACTCTATTTAGCCCAATGCGCACTGCTTTCAAAGCAATCGAATCATTCAAATATTATTCTTATTGATGATTTACCCGCAGAACTGGATGAAGAGCATCGTTATACATTGTTAAATTCATTATATTCTTTGGGTACACAAATTTTTGTAACGACCACCAACCCTGAAATGTTAGCACTAGAAAAATTTGACGACACCAAACTGTTTCACGTGGAACATGGTGATGTCAGAGAAGTGGTATAATCTCATCAACTTGATACACTTAGGAACGCGCACTTCATTACTTATACATTCTGACTTGCACTAAGCATAAAACTACATCGGAGCCATGAACATGAGTTCAGAGACATCATCAACATATGATTCGTCAAGCATCAAGGTACTTAAAGGTCTTGATGCTGTTCGAAAACGGCCGGGCATGTATATCGGAGATACCGATGATGGCTCAGGACTACATCACATGGTATTTGAGGTTGTTGATAATTCGATAGATGAAGCCCTTGCCGGGCATTGCTCAAAAATTGTTGTAACAATCCATGCCGATGATTCGATAACAGTGACGGATGATGGCAGGGGTATTCCAGTCGATATTCATCCAGAGGAAGGACGATCTGCGGCTGAAGTCATTATGACGGTATTGCATGCCGGTGGTAAATTTGACGACAATTCATACAAAGTATCTGGCGGCCTGCATGGAGTAGGGATCTCTGTTGTCAATGCTCTTTCCGAAAAACTTAAACTTACAATTCATCGCCATGGAAAAATTCATACTCAGGACTATGAGCACGGAAACCCTGTTGCACCCATTGCCGAAACAGGAGTCACTGACACAACCGGGACACAAATTTATTTCAAACCCAGTGATCAGACATTTGGTGATTTAAACATTCGTTATGAAATTTTAGAAAAGCGTTTACGTGAGTTATCATTCTTAAATTCAGGTGTACATATTGAATTAACAGATGAACGAACAGATAAAACAGACATTTTTAAGTATGAGGGTGGAATAAAGGCCTTCGTTAAACACCTCAATAAAAATAAAACACCCATCCACAATACAATTTTACATTTTTTTGCTGAAAAATCAGATGTTTCTGTTGAAGTTGCAATGCAATGGAATGATTCTTATCAAGAGAATATTTTTTGTTATGCCAACAACATACCTCAACGCGATGGTGGCTCACACCTTGCCGGATTTCGTGGTGCTTTAACACGCACATTAAATCAATATATTGAAAGTTTGGGCATTACAAAAAAAGAGAAGGTATCGACAACAGGGGACGATGCTCGGGAAGGTATAACAGCGGTGCTTTCTGTTAAAATACCGGATCCTAAATTTTCTTCTCAAACAAAAGATAAACTGGTCTCTTCAGAAGTAAAACCGGTTGTTGAATCCATTGTTAACGAAAAACTTAGCGAATTTCTATTAGAGAACCCGACCGAAGCCAAAATATTGGCAGGAAAGATGGTTGAAGCTGCTCGTGCGCGTGAAGCAGCACGCAAAGCAAGAGAGATGACGCGCCGCAAAGGTGTTTTGGATATTGCCGGATTACCGGGTAAGTTGGCGGATTGTCAGGAAAAAGATCCCGCACACTCTGAAATATTTATTGTGGAGGGTGATTCTGCGGGAGGATCAGCAAAACAAGGGCGAGACCGGCGTAATCAGGCGATTTTGCCACTAAAAGGTAAAATTTTAAACGTAGAAAAAGCGCGCTTTGATAAAATGATCTCCTCTCAAGAAGTTGGGACACTGATTACTGCACTCGGCTGTGGAATCGGCAAAGAAGAGTACAACCCTGATAAATTACGTTATCACCGCATTATTATCATGACGGATGCTGACGTGGATGGCTCACATATCCGTACTCTGTTACTCACTTTCTTCTACCGCCAAATGCCTGAACTGTTTGAACGAGGCCATATCTATATCGCACAGCCACCACTCTACAAAGTAAAAAAAGGGCGTCAGGAACGTTATGTAAAGGATGATTCTGAATTAAACCAATACCTTTTACAATCTGCACTGGATAATGCAGGGCTGTTTGTGAATGCCCAAGCACCCGCAATAAAAGGTGAAGCTCTGGAAAATCTGATTCAAGAGCACCAAATGGTGATATCAATCATTGATCGTATCTCCAACAGAATGAATCCCGTTGTCTTTGAAAAAATGATTTACACGACATTTAATAAAGAAAATAGCGCTGAATTGAAACAGTGGTGTCAGGATTTAGAAAAAACACTAAATAATGACGACAATATTCAATCAACTTTTGATATTACCTTTGAGTATAAAGATTCGTCGGAATACCAGGTGATAGTCAATGAACTCAATCACGGCAATACAAAACAACGCGCACTTGATCAGCATTTCTTTGAATCAGCTGAATACCGCAGCATTCAAAAACTCGGCCAAAGCTTAAGTGGGTTATTAGGCCATGATGCCTATGTACAACGCGGCGAAAGAAAACAGGCGGTTTATAGCTTTAAACAGATGATCACCTGGCTCTTAAAAGAAGCGTCACGCGGTTTAAATATTCAACGCTATAAAGGGTTAGGTGAAATGAACCCGGATCAACTGTGGGAAACAACCATGGATCCTGAAACCCGACGTTTGTTAGTTGTGACCATTGAAGACGCAATGGGTGCGGATGAAATATTTACAACGTTAATGGGGGATCAAGTTGAACCACGGCGCGAATTTATAGAGAAACATGCATTGTCTGTTGAAAATATTGATATTTGATTAACTTTATTAAAATCAACATCTTAAATAATATTTGACAAATAGAAAATAGAAGCGCAGAATTCGGCGTTATTTTTGAAATTTCAGTACATTTTAATCAGGAGTCAAACTTGGCAAATTCTAAACAAGCCGCAAAGCGTGCCAGACAATCAGAAACACGCCGTCAACGTAATACTGCAAATCGTTCAAAAATGCGTACTGTCATTAAAAGTGTATTGAAAGCCGTGGATGGTGGTGAAAAAGATGCTGCACAGAGTGCTTATAAAGTAGCGGTTCCCATCATCGATACAATGGTGAATAAAAACATTATTCATAAAAATAAAGCAGCTCGCCATAAAAGCCGTTTAAATTCACATATCCAGGCAATGTAAAAAACGAATTTCCAGGCAGGTAGTGCGGATAGCATCTAAAGCTGCACCGCACTACTTCTTTGCTATTCCATAACCGTCAGCACTAAATTATCCCTTGAAATAACCTCTGATTCTCTAACATAACCAATCAAACTTTGAATAGCGTCAGAACTGCGGCCTTTAATACTTTCAGTCTCATCAGCATTGTAGTTCACCAACCCACGCGCAATCTCTTGTCCTGATTCGCTCATACAGATCACCAGATCGCCCCGAGTAAACATACCATTCACTGCAACAACCCCAATAGCCAACAGACTTCCCCCCTCATTCTGTAACGCAACAACAGCACCCTCATCAAGGATGAGCGAACCCTGAGGCTGCAGCTCAACCAACCAACGCTTACGAGCCACCTCTAAAGAGTCCTGATTAGGATGAAGTAACGTACCCACCGCTTGTCCAGAAGAAATTTTTGATAAAACATTCTCTTCACGGCCCGATGCAATAATAACCGATGTGCCTGAACGAGAAGCGCGTACCGCGGCTTTTACCTTGGTTAACATACCGCCACGACCAAACTCACCAACAGTTCCACTTGCGGCTTGTTGATCCAGCTCAGGGTCTCCAGCCTGTGCTTCGCTTATTAATTTTGCATCTGGATTATTTCTAGGGTCACTGTCGTACATGCCGTTTTGATCCGTCAAGATAACCAGCAGGTCGGCTTCGACCAAATTGGCAACCAGCGCAGCCAGGGTATCGTTATCACCAAAACGGATTTCATCCGCAGCCACCGTATCATTTTCATTAACAACCGGAATTACGCCCATTTTTAATAGCGTCATCAATGTGCTTCGTGCATTGAGGTATCTACGTCTATTAGAAAGGTCTGCATGAGTGAGTAAAATTTGAGCTGTATGCAGATCATACTTTTGAAATCGGGACTCATAAGCTTGAATTAATCCCATTTGCCCAACAGCAGCAGCGGCTTGTAATTCATGCAATGCATCTGGACGGTGCGACCAATTCAGGCGAGTCATTCCCTCAGCAACCGCTCCTGATGAAACGAGTACAACTTCATGCCCATGACGACGTAACTGCGCTATTTGATGCACCCAGTCAGCAATAAGCTCATAATCAAGCCCCTTACCGTGGTTTGTGAGAAGAGAGCTACCCACTTTAATGATCCAGCGTTTTGAACGCCCTAATTGTTCTCGAGTTTTCATTTTATTTACTCACCTAGTCAAATCAAGTGTTGCTGTTTTCTTCTGCCTCTCGCTCTAAATACTCCATAATGTCATAACAGAGCTGCTGAGTACCTACTTTACTCATCCCTGATATTTGAAACACCGGCCCCTTCCAATTTAATTGCCGAACAACATTCTGGCAACGTTCACTAGCTTCTATTTCAGGAAGAAGGTCGCATTTATTAAAAACCAGCCAACGTGGTAGTTTAAACAGTTTCTCACTGAATTTTTTTAATTCGTTCTCAATATCAAGCACGGCTTTGGCCGGATCAGACTCTTCTTCATAAGGTGCGATATCAACAATATGCAGCAATAAACGCGTACGTGATAAATGCTTGAGAAAACGCACCCCCAAACCGGCACCATCAGCAGCACCTTCAATCAGCCCAGGGATATCAGCCATAACAAAGCTGCGATAAGGAGCGGGGCTCACCACTCCTAAACTGGGATGAAGGGTCGTAAAAGGATAATCTGCAACTTTAGGCTCAGCCGCTGAAACCGAGCGAACCAGAGTCGATTTACCTGCATTGGGAAACCCAAGAAGCCCCACGTCAGCAAGCAATTTAAGCTCCAGACGCAGCTTTCGTGCATCACCTGGTGACCCATTCGAAGTTTGGCGTGGCGCACGATTGACACTGGATTTAAAGCGCGTATTACCTAAACCATGAAATCCACCTTGTGCAACCAATAGTTTTTGACCTTCACTGACTAAATCACCAATTTCTTCACCAGTTTCATCATCACACACTACCGTTCCAACAGGCACCCGTATAAAGTTATCAGCACCTTTTCTTCCCGTACAATTACGACTCATTCCGTTCTGACCACTTTCGGTTCTAAAATTTCGGGTATGACGAAAATCAACCAGCGTATTTAAGCTCACATCTGCAACAAGGTATATACTTCCCCCATCACCTCCGTCCCCTCCATCAGGCCCTCCTCGTGGTATGTATTTTTCACGGCGGAAACTCAGGCAACCATTCCCTCCTTTTCCGGCATAAACATGAATAACGGTTTCATCTATAAATTTCATTGCATTAAAAATACTAATTGTTAAACGAAAAAAGCCCCGTAAAACGGGGCTTTTTATTGAACCATAATGCGATTACATTCAGATCAATTAGGAACCACACTGACAAATTTGCGGTTTTTAGGGCCTTTAACCTCAAACAGCACCTTACCTGCTGACTTGGCAAACAGTGTGTGATCATGACCACAACCGACATTAACTCCAGGGTGAAAGCGTGTTCCACGTTGCCTTACAAGAATATTTCCTGCAAGCACTTCCTGACCACCATAACGCTTCACGCCTAATCGTTTAGACTCTGAATCACGACCGTTTCGTGTACTACCACCTGCTTTTTTATGAGCCATTATCTCTCTCCGTATATCGTCTTAAATTCTTTATTAACCAGCAGAAATTCCAGTGATATGCAGTTCTGTATACCATTGGCGATGCCCCATTTGGGTACGTGAATGTTTACGGCGACGAAATTTAACAATTTTAATTTTTTTACCACGAGCATGCTTCATCACGGTAGCTAATACTTTTCCACCTTTCACAAAAGGCGCGCCTACTTTAATATCATCACCATCGGTAATCATAAGCACTTGATCGATATCGATATTAGAACCCTCTTCAATATCAATTTTTTCTACTTTGATCGTATCCCCATTGGTAACGCGGTACTGTTTACCGCCGGTTTTGATTACCGCGTACATAAATTTCTCCAAATATTCTTTTGATCCAGACGAACGATTAGGATGCAAAGCGCTCCTGTCCACCTCTGAACGAACGCGCGATTCTACTCGTTCTTTACAACCAAATCAAATTTGCTTTATTTTTTTAAATAAACTTGTATATGATAGCCATTCACTCCTACAATCAACTCAACCATATTATAAACCCGTTTAAATTAGTCAGAAATATGCCGAAAGCTTGTTGTATAAAAGAACCAGATGCTTATATAACTTTCGAAAGCATCAGAGCACTTGTCCTGGATGACATGAATGCTGTTGACCAAATGATCAAAGATCGGTTGGCTTCTGAAGTCGTGCTCGTTAATCAACTAGGCCAATACATTATAAGTAGTGGTGGTAAACGGCTACGCCCATTGTTGACACTACTGTGTGCTGGCGCAGTCGGTTATCAGAAGAAAAATCATATTGATCTTGCTGCAATTATTGAGTTTATTCATACCGCAACACTGCTGCATGATGATGTTGTTGATGCCTCTGAACTCCGTCGTGGCAGAAAAACAGCGAATTCCGTATGGGGCAATGAAGCCAGTGTTCTCGTGGGTGATTTTCTTTATTCACGCTCATTTCAGATGATGGTTGAGCTCAAAAACCTGAAAGTGATGTCTATTTTAGCGCAAACGACTAATACCATTGCTGAAGGCGAAGTCATGCAGTTGCTTAATTGCAATGATGCCAATACAACAGAAAAAAGCTACCTGAAAGTCATCTACTCTAAAACGGCCAAACTATTTGAAGCTGCCGCACAATTAAGCGCGGTTGTAAATCACTCATCGCCAGAAGAAGAAAATGCAATGGCGACCTATGGGCGCTATTTAGGCACATCATTCCAACTCATTGACGATGTATTGGATTACAGTGCTTCCGCTGAAGAGATGGGAAAAAATGTCGGTGATGATCTTGCGGAAGGCAAACCTACGCTTCCCCTTATTTACGCCATGCGTAAAGGCACACCTAAGCAAGTTGAAATTATTCGTCAGAGCATTGAGCAGGGTGGTCTTGAAAATATAGATGCCGTGATGAACGCGATCCTGTCGACAAAAGCATTGAAATATACGACTGACCTAGCCTGGAAAGAGTCGCAAAAGGCGATTGATGCGCTCTCAATTATCCCTGAGTCACCCTATAAACAAGCACTTATTTCATTGGCTGAGTTTTCGGTAACACGTAACAGTTAATATGCTGATACATCATGGGTACCACTGAAGAGAAGCAAAAAAGTCCACTGACAATATTACGTATTGCTGTTCCGGTTCCTTTATATACTCTTTTTGACTACCTTCCTCCAAAATCAAACCGGACAATAGAGTCTGCCGACTTCCATTTTGAACCGGGAGTCAGAGTCCGGGTTTCATTCGGTCGCTCTAATCATGTTGGTGTTTTAGTTGAAGTATTAAAAAACAGCATAAAGCCTCAATACCGCCTGAAAGAAGTGATCGAAATATTGGATCAACAACCCGTTGTATCCCATGATATTTTTCTATTGAGCCGCTGGGCTGCAGCCTATTATCATTACCCGTTCGGTGAAGTCATTAACAGCGCACTTCCTCCTCTATTAAGGCAAGGAAAAAAAGCTGCTTATCAAAAAACCGATCACTGGAAGCTGACTCCAAAAGGGCTTGAAGTCAACGCGGATGAACTCAAACGCGCACCTCAACAACAGATATTTTTGAAACTGTTTCAAGCACATCCACAAGGGCTTGGTGTATCCAGGCTATCAGAAGTCACGATAAGTTGGCGGCGTGTTATTAATACTTTTATTGAAAAAAAATGGCTGGAAACTTGTAAAACACCCTCAGTGACCGGCGACCTTAAAACAAATAAATTCAACAAATCATCACTTGAATTGAACGAGGATCAACAACAGGCCGTTCAATCAGTCACGGCATCATTATCGAAATTCCAGACTTTTTTATTGGATGGCGTGACAGGGAGCGGTAAAACAGAGGTCTATTTTCGTATTATCGAGTCTGTAATTCAAAAAAACCGCCAAGCGATGGTGTTAGTCCCTGAAATTGGTCTAACGCCCCAATTAGTTCAGCGCTTTAAAGCCCGCTTTACTGTGCCACTGACGGTTGTACACTCAGGAATCAGCAACCGGGAACGTTTAAATGCCTGGTTACAGACAAAAGATGGTACGGCAGGAATTGTGATTGGAACACGTTCTGCGCTATTTTTACCACTACGTTCTCCCGGTGTTTTTATCATAGATGAAGAGCACGACATATCATTTAAACAGCAAGAGGGCTTTCGTTATCATGCGCGTGATGTTGCTGTCATGAGAGCGCAACAAGCCAATGTACCCATCGTATTAGGCTCTGCAACCCCATCATTAGAAAGCTTGCGTAATGTTTCATTAGAACGTTATCACTCTCTTAAATTAACAACACGAGCGGGCGGAGCACAAAAACCGACCGTGCAGCTGCTGGATATCCGCAATCGTGCCATGGAAAGCAATCTGTCACTTTCATTGCTAAAAGCGATTCGTCACCACCTTGAAGCTGGAAATCAAGTCATACTATTTCTTAATCGGCGCGGATACGCACCGAGTGTCATCTGTCACAAATGTGGCTGGGTTCTCGACTGCCAACGCTGTGATGCTACCATGACTTTCCATCAACAGAGGCAAAAACTGTGCTGTCATCATTGCGGTTCACAGCACCCTATGCCGAGCCACTGCCCAAAATGCCAGGAAACAAAGCTCATTTCACGCGGATATGGCACGGAACGTGTCGAACAAGTGCTGAGCCAACACTTCCCGAACTACGGTATTGAGCGTATTGACCGTGACAGTACGAGCCGAAAAGGTGCTATGGAACAATGCCTGAAAAACATTCATGAAGGGCGCAGCCAACTGTTGATCGGAACCCAAATGTTAGCGAAAGGTCACCATTTTCCTAATGTCACTCTGGTCGGTATTATTGATGCAGATCAAGGGCTTTTTGGTGTTGATTTTCGTGCAAGTGAGCGCATGGCGCAGCTGATTGTCCAAGTAACAGGGCGAGCCGGGCGGGAAGAAAAACCGGGTGAAGTACTAATTCAAACACACCACCCTGACCATCCACTCTTACAAGCACTCATCCAGCAAGGTTATCATGAGTTTTCCAAACTGGTGATGCAAGAGCGGCTCGCTGCGGAGCTGCCCCCTTATTGCAGCATGGCACTGTTACGCGCTGAAGCAACAAGCGCTGAACTACCCAGACTTTTTTTAGAACAGGCAAGCAAGCTGGTTCAAGAGGCAGAACATCAAAATATATTAATATTTGGCCCTGTACCTGCTCCTATGGAACGACGGGCCGGACGTTTCAGAGCACAACTTATTTTACAATCGGCGCAGCGTATTGATCTGCACCGACTACTCAAAGTCTGGATACCTAAACTGGAAAAACTAAAGGCCGCACGAAAAGTCCGATGGTCATTGGACGTTGATCCAATGGATATGATTTGAAGACACCTTCTTTATAAAGATTTTGGTTGAATGTGCGATTTGATTTATGCTCTTTATTCTGCTATTCATAAACTGGTAGTACTCTTTAATTATTGATTATTATATGGAATTCATACCTTTTGAAGTAAAGGAGTTTCTGGATAGTTATAAAGTATATACATAAAATCCATGTAATTAGTCGTGAGACTGTATTTAGAAAAATAAAGGAGTAAAAAAATGCCATTAACAAAAAAACTAGGCGCAGAATTCATTGGTACATTTTGGCTAGTATTGGGCGGGTGTGGTAGTGCTGTTCTGGCTGCTGGCTTTCCAGATGTAGGTATAGGCTTATTGGGAGTTTCATTCGCTTTCGGGCTTACCGTGTTGACTATGGCCTATGCTATTGGCCATATATCAGGGTGTCACCTTAACCCCGCTGTTTCAATTGGCCTTTGGTCAAGTGGAAGATTTCCAGCGGCTGAACTTGGCCCCTACATCGCGGTGCAAATAGCAGGTGGTCTTGCTGGAGCAGCAGTACTATATGTTATTGCCACTGGACAAGCAGGTTTTGATGTAACAGCTGGCTTTGCATCGAATGGCTATGGAGAGCATTCTCCTGGCGGGTATAGTATGACTGCTGTATTAGTCACTGAAGTCGTTATGACTTTTATGTTTTTAATGATAATTTTAGGTGCGACAGATAAACGTGCACCACAAGGTTTTGCTCCTATAGCTATTGGTTTCGGCCTCACCCTTATTCACCTTATAAGCATTCCCGTTAGCAATACATCCGTTAATCCGGCGAGAAGTACTGGCGTTGCAATATTTCAGGGAGACTGGGCAGTATCTCAATTATGGCTTTTTTGGCTTGCACCTATCGTAGGTGCTATTTTAGCCGGGATTGTCTACCGGTGGTTTGAGTCTGAGAAAACAGATTAGGCTCAGCCGTTTAACCTGGATCCTGCAAGTAAATCGTGCTTGCGCAGTGCAGGGTCCAGGTTTAGCCTTATCGCTTACCTTTACCAAAAATATAGCGAGAAAGCTGCGCTTCATCATGGCTAACACTGCGAACCAGTTCGTCCAGACTGACAATGGCATGCTCAAGCAGATTCACCGCAATATAGGGGTGTTCGACACGCAAACGATCGTACATCGGACGAGAAAGTTTTAATAATTGTGTATGTTCTTTTTTAGCCACAATACGCAATATACGAGGTTTACGGTCAAAAAATGACATCTCGCCAATCAGCTGCCCCTCTCCCATCGTACCGACTTCAACCTCATTACCATGCTCGTCATGAAGTAAAGCCACTTTGCCATCGACGACAAAATAGAGTGCATCACCCACTTCACCAATATCGGCAATGACCTCTCCTTTATCACAATCAACCACTTCCATGTATTCTAAAAGTGTTTGAACTTCTTTGATTGTAAGAGACTCACAGAGATACTGTTGATTGAGAATCTTTGTTAATTCAATTTGGCTGGGGGACATATAGCTAACTCCTTCAAACAGTTAATTCAAGTAGCGACGTTACACACAGAATGGTAATAAATCAAACCGTTGTTTGTTATTATTTTAATTTGTTCAACTCAGGAATCACAATATGCAACGCTTAAAAAAAGTAATATTTGTTTTATGTTTATTAATCATAGCCATGCCAGGCACTTTATGGGCCGCCAACTATCAAGCGGGTGTTGATTATGAAATTATTGATCCACCCGTTCAAACAGGTAGTGACAAAGATTATGTTGAAGTGGTTGAAGCCTACTCTTATAGCTGCCCACACTGCTTTAAATTTCAACCTGATATTGAAGAGTGGCTGGAAGATAAACCTGAAAATGTGAAGTTCAGCCGTCTGCAAGTGATGTTTCGTCCTGAATGGAAAAATTATGCCAAGCTTTATTACACCGCAGAAGCTTTAGGCATTTTAGAACAGACCCATCAAGCGGCCTTTACTTATATCCACCAACGTAGAAAAGCGCTTGATAGCGAATCACAAATTCAAAAATTTTTTGAAGAACAAGGTATTGATGCCGCCAAATTCAAAAAAACCTTCCACTCATTTGGTGTTGACAGTAAAACAAAACGCGCCATTCGTTTAGTCAAAAAATTAGGGGTCAAATCAACACCCACCATTGTAATTAATGGAAAATATAGTGTGGGGCCAGGTAAAATTAGCTCTGAAAAAGTTTTTGATGTGGTAAATTATCTGATTGCCAAAGAAAATAAACGACTTCAAAAATAATACAACTATTCACGGGATCTTACATAATGAAAGCAGCAGAGCTGTTTATAAAAAACCTCGAAAATGAAGGGGTGGAATATATATTTGGTATTCCCGGCGAAGAGAATCTGGCACTTATGGATGCGTTACTGGAGTCAGACATTCAGTTTATTACAACGCGCCATGAACAAGGCGCAGCATTCATGGCCGATGTCTATGGACGACTGACCGGGCGACCGGGCGTATGTTTAGCCACGCTCGGGCCAGGAGCCACTAATCTGCTGACAGGTGTTGCCGATGCCAATATGGATTATGCGCCGCTGATAGCCATCGCAGGTCAGGCCGGAACGGATCGCCTGCATAAAATTTCTCATCAGGTGCTCGATCTACAAAATATATTTCGCCCCGTCACAAAATATTCTGCTCAACTCGTCTCTCCAAATATAATTTCAGAAGTGGTGCGTAAAGCCTTTAAATTAGCACAAACAGAAAAAACCGGTGCCTGCTTTATCGAATTTCCTGAAAATATTGCAGACATGGAAGCGGATGATGTCATGCTGATTCCTGCGCATCAATCAAAAATGCCTGAACCCTCTGCTGATCGTGTGCAACGTGCAGCAAAAATAATTTCTGAGGCAAAAAACCCTTTAATACTGGCCGGAAACGGAGTAATTAGAGGAAAAGCTTCAACTCATCTGGCGCACTTTGCAGAAAAACTTAATATACCCGTTGCCAATACTTTTATGGCAAAAGGTGTCATTCCCTTTCAGCACCCAATGGCTCTGGGGACTGCGGGCTTACAGACAAGAGACTATACCAGTTGTGGTTTTCAGGATGCGGATGTCATCATCTGTATTGGCTATGATCTTGTTGAATACCACCCTCATTTATGGCATAAAACGCGTGATCGTACTCTGATTCATATCGATATGGCACCGGCAGAAGTAGATTCCAGTTATGTTGTGAGCGTTGGCGTTGTCGGCAATATTGGTGACAGTTTGAATCGCATATCAGATATTGCCAAACCTCAAAAAGGGGATCTTCATCGTCCACTGCGTGAAGCATTGACCTGTGAAATGAATCAACACTCGGATGACCTCTCATTTCCAGTCAAACCTCAAAAAATAATTTGGGATTTACGCACCGCGCTCGACAAAAAGGATATTGTAATTTGTGATGTGGGCGCACATAAAATGTGGATGGCACGCATGTTTCGCTGTGAACTTCCCAATACCTGCATTATCTCGAATGGCTTTGCCAGCATGGGTATTGCTGTACCTGGCACCATCGGTGCGCACCTGGCTTTCCCTGATCGTAAAATCATTGCGGTCACAGGAGATGCCGGTTTTATGATGAACTCCCAGGAAATCGAAACCGCTTTGCGTTATAAAGTACCCATGGTTGTATTAATCTGGAACGATAGCAGTTACGGTTTGATTGAATGGAAACAACGCAAAACGTATGGCCGAATAAGCCATGTTAAATTCACTAACCCCGATTTTGTCACTTATGCAGAATCTTTTGGTGCAAAAGGCTATCGTGTTGAAAAAACAGAAGAACTTTTGCCATTAATCAAGCAAGCTTTAATGGACGATACTGTAAGTATTATTGACTGCCCCGTAGATTACGGAGAAAACGCTAAACTTATGGAAATTATGGGAGAAACAGTTTGCCAAATATAAGCGCAGGATCGCACTCTTTTGATCTGAAAAAGCCACCGATGAATCGGTTATTTGAAACATCCACGCAAAAAAAACCCATAAAACAACTTAAGTTGTTGAGTTACAACATACAGGTCGGTGTGGCTTCCAGTCGATATCGACACTATTTGACTCATAGCTGGAAACACTTTCTGCCACATGCCAAAAGCCTCGACAACCTTGAACATATCGCCCATATGATCAGTGAGTTTGATCTGGTTGCACTGCAAGAGGTCGATGCTGGCAGCATACGAAGCCACGATATCAATCAGATAGAATATTTGGCACAGCGAGGCCATTTTCCTTTCTGGCACTATCAAACAAACCGGAATTTAGGGCGCATTGCCCAGAACAGCAATGGTTTTTTGGCACGTATCCGCCCGACAAAGGTAGAAGAACATAAACTTCCTGGTGTCATACGTGGGCGCGGAGCCATCATGATACATTATGGCTGTTCAGAACAACCTGTTGTTATTGTTGTTGCTCATTTGGCACTGGGTAAGCGTACTCGTCAACTGCAGATTGATTATCTCAGCGAGTTGATTCAAGGTTATGAACACGCCATTGTCATGGGAGATCTGAACTGTCAGGCAAATAGCAGTGAAATGGATAACCTGTTGAAAAAAACACACCTCTGTACACCGGAAGTGCAACCAAAAACATTTCCCAGCTGGCGACCAACACGCAGCCTTGATCACATTTTGGTCACACCATCCCTGCACTCGGGTCAGTTAGAAGTGATTGACTTTAATATGTCTGACCACCTTCCTGTTGCTGTCGTCGTTAACATTCCTGAAACGGTTAAAATTTAAGGAACGAGCACTTCATTACTTATGCAACTAATACTTGATGGTTTTCATTGATTGCATCTTGTAAAACAACTTCGGCTCGTTGCAACAGCGTTGTTATGTTGTCACCTTTAATCCACATAGCAATACCACAACATACAGAGATTGATACTTCCTGACCGGCATGGTTTATCTTTAAACCCTCAATAATACTACAGAGCTTTATTGCAAGTTTTTCTGCAGAAGCGCCTGTGGTCTCAGGTAAAACAAGCAAAAAATCTCCACCACCCAAGTGCCCAATATGATCCGCCCAACGCATTTTATCTTTCAATAAACAGCCTGCCGTTTTTAATCCCTGTTCAGAGATTAATAGATCTTTTTGCCCACTGTTGAGACGCATTCTGATAATGGAGAGATCATTTTCATAACGGCGACTCCGGGAGATAAGCGGTTCCAGTATTTCTTGAATACCGCGCTTATTAAACAAGCCTGTCACAGGATCATGTGTTGTTTGTTTTTCCAGTGTTTCTTTTAACTGATCATGGCTCAGTTGCAGTTGGTGTTCGGTTGTAACATCTAAATAGTAACGAATGGTTTCATCATTATTCTCTGATTTTTCCTGCCAGCATTTTAACCAACGCTCAGGATTGCCATTGATTGATTCCAGGAAAAAACGTTCTTTGAAAGAAAAAATATATTGATATTTTTTGCCTACAAAATCACTCGCTGGCTGACCTTCCAAGTCCTGTTTATTGATACAAAACAGCTTTTCCAGGGTTTTATTTGCCCAAACAAGTCGCTCGTTTTTATCAAAAATCAATATACCGATAGGTGCTGAATCAAGTGCAGCCCCCGCTAATAAAGCATTCAATTGCTGTCCCATAAAACCCCCGTTTTGGATCATTTCAGGTGAAAAACTTCCATTGTTATTTTTTATATTAAAGTACCCTGTGGCATATTAGCGGCACACTTAACCAATCACTTTAGTCATTGTTTTTGCTAATTCAAGATACTTTTGAAAATAGTTTATTTTTATATAAAAACTACTTTCAAAAACATTTTAAAAAGGTTTTGCAACAACTAAAAGGGTTATTATAATC
The DNA here is from genome assembly GCA_964468225.1 of uncultured Gammaproteobacteria bacterium. Taxonomy (GTDB): domain Bacteria; phylum Pseudomonadota; class Gammaproteobacteria; order JAADGQ01; family JAADGQ01; genus S141-38. The sequence goes on along the minus strand of CAYXVC010000005.1, from coordinate 1,123 downwards.
AGGAATATAGTGGGTGCTTCATTAACCCAACGATAGAATTTATGACTTTTTGTATTAATGTCATCCCTGAACTCTTTAACAATTGTTCCACAGTAATAGTGATAAGCAAACAATCCAAATACTAAAACCAGCTTCACATGCAGCCAGCCCATATGAGCATAACTCTGCCATGCATAAGAAAATAGTAACCAAACACCTAGTACAGTCGTAATGGCTGCACCAATTGTCATCATGATGTAAAGTTTGCGCTCCATCACTTTAAAGCGTTCAGAACCCAGTTTATCATCACAACTTGCATGATAGACAAATAATCTGGGCAGGTAAAATAGTCCTGCAAACCACGTCACCATAGCTATAATGTGAAAAGCCTTAACCCAAAGCATTATTCAATGTCACTTAATTTTTAGATATTTTGTGACATTCTGCCTTGAAGCGAACCAAATTGCACGTTCTGATTTCATTTAATAAAACAACTACATGACTAAGGAAGTATCTTGAAAATTTATGCTGTTGGTGGTGCCATTAGAGACCAAAAATTAGGCTTGCCAGTAAAAGACCGTGACTGGGTTGTTGTCGGTGCGACAACGCAGCAAATGTTAGCTCAAGGTTTTAAACAGGTCGGGCGTGATTTCCCTATTTTTCTTCACCCAAAAACGCATGAAGAGTATGCATTGGCACGCACTGAGCGCAAAACCGCTCCTGGCTATAAAGGCTTTGAAGTATTTGCTTCACCTGCCGTGACGCTGGAAGAAGACTTATCGCGTCGTGATTTAACGATTAATGCGATAGCAGAATCACCGACTGGAGAATTAATCGATCCATTTGATGGCGCTGTCGATTTAAAAAATCGCTGCCTGCGCCATGTTTCACCGGCGTTTAGTGAAGACCCTGTAAGAATATTACGTGTTGCCCGTTTTGCAGCACGCTTTCACTCATTTGGCTTTTATATTGCAGATGAAACACGCACTTTGATGGAAAATATGGTCTCAAGCGGAGAAGTGGAAACATTAGTTCCCGAGCGTATCTGGGCTGAAACGGTTCGCGCATTAAGTGAAGATAAACCTTCTGTTTTTTTTGAAGTACTACGCGATTGCGGTGCATTAGAGCGGATTTTTCCTGAAGT
>CAYXVC010000004.1:38058-43210 GCA_964468225.1 uncultured Gammaproteobacteria bacterium | reverse complement strand
AGCTACATTATGAGATGCGTCTCTAATACCAAGTTCTCTAAAGTAACGGTCATTACCCTCTTCAGTACTAATTGCTTCATGACGTAGTGAAAATTTCCAGGCATCAGCAAATTGATAACCCATTTGGGCATAATAGGCATTACCGGTTTGAGAACCTAAATTACCCGTCGCCGCCTCATCTTTATTACTGAGATTGTAATATTCTGCGATCAGATCAAAATCACCATATTGATATGTCAAGTCCACACCACTAATGGTCTGTGACACCAGATCACCACCGGCGACACCTGCTATTGCGCCACCAGAATCAGCTACCATATTCGACATTACAAACAGACTTGCAGACAGCCCCAATGAATGAGGTGAAAATGTCGCACGAAAACCGAATGACTTATCACTGTTGGGATCTCCCGCATCATTGATTTCAATCTCCCGACCCACTACTGCAGAGTTGGTATCAATGGAAGGCCCATTGGCAACGTAAGCTTCATATGTCAAGTCACCGCTGGAAAGTGCAAAATCACCCGTTGCCATAAAACCAACAATATGAGTTGGAAGAATCGCTCCCACACCATCTTCAAAATCAAGAAAGAATGGACGGGAAACAGTATCTTGCAAGATAGCGCCATGATGGTAAGTACGGTTCCAGTAACCCAGTGGAGAGTGAAAACGCCCGACACTCACTGTCAATTCATCTCTAATAGTACGAGCCACCCACAAACGCTCCAGATCAGTCACCAGACCATCATCACTATTTTCAAACACATACTCTACAAACACCCGAGTATTATCATCGACTTGTGCCGTACCATAAAAATCCAGTGCACCCAAAGCAAACTGGCTATTCTCACCTTCCACTCCGCTATCACTGAAACCTACATCGGCAAACACACCGAATTCAGCACTATGCGCCACACCGACACCAGACAAAAGAAAAGGAATTGTAAGTAATGTTTTTGCTAATTTTCTAACCATTGTGATCTCCTCTTATTTTGTCAAAAGTACATTAACTGAATCGTTAATCGCAGTGCTGGAAACATACCCCATAGCCCCTGGAGTATTCGCAACCCACTCAATCACTTCGGACTCAGACTCAAAAATCTGAGGGGGGTAACCTTTTCCAGTAAATGAAATTTTTGCCCAGTAAGCTTTTAGCTGTTTCTCTTTCTTTTTAACAACCGAGCTATAAAACTCACGGCGCGTTGCCTCACCAATGGGCAGATCGGCCAACTTCACCACTCCACCGCCAGGCATTGATTTCTTTTTCCCAAGCCAGATCTTTTTAGCCTCATTGGCTGTTACCGACCCAACGGTAATACTCTTGTTTGCGATCACTGAAATATCTGCCAGTACCACACCCGGGGTCACCCCGGCACAAAACACCAACCCCAATGCGAAACGTTTTAACCTAAACTCCATTTGTTTATCTCCTTTTATTTAAAATTAACCGATCCTCTTTGCAATCATTTACAACCACACTCCAAGGCTGATTTTCATCCAAACCCACTAAATTCATTTAAAAACAGCAAGCACCTTCAGCGAATCGTTTGTAACGCTGTTATCCACGTAACCGACAGCACCGGGGGTTGATGCCACCCAACTCACTACATCAGCATCAGAAGCGAAGCTTTTCGGCGGAGCTCCTTTCCCGGCAAAAACGATTTTGGCCCAATAAACTTTAAGGTACTTTTCGTTTTTGTTAACAACATTGGCGTAAAAGTGATCACGCGACGTATTGCCCTGCGGCAGATCTGACAACTTTACGCTTGTCCCGCCGAGTGATTTACTTTTCCCCAACCAGATTTTTTTGACCTCTTTTGCTGTGATGGAATCGATGCCCATTCCTTTATTAGCAATCACCGATACATCAGCAAACACCGAACCCGTCGCCACAATGAAAAGTAACAACATAGCGAAGATGGCTTGCACACTCATCCCTTTGATCCGTATGGAACAAGGCAGCCGGTGCTACCTCTAGCAAGATCATCCATTTCCTGTTCCAATTTAATCACTATCGAATCCGAGAACCCAAGCTAGTAAGGACGGCACACAGCTTAAACATGTTGTTTTTTACTCATCGTCAATTCTTCCTTAAACAGTACTTCCAAAGCTATTAATCCGGCCTTTATCTCACACCCTGAACACGGAAACCTGTTCTCTTAACTGCTGCGCCAATACCGCCAGTTTTTCACTTCCACCTTCAGCAATATGCGCATCCTCTGTCACCTGCTTAACTACTTGACCCAGATTAACAATATTATTATTGATCTCTTGCGTTACCGCTGACTGCTCTTCCGCTGCACTGGCAATCTGAATATTCATATCGCTGATTTCGGTAATGCCCTGGGTAATACGTTCCAGAGACTCGCCAACACGAGAAGCCTGATTGACACTATCCTGAGCCTGCTTCTGTCCTTGCATCATGGTCTGTACTGCATTTTGTGTTCCTGTCTGCAGACGAATGATCATGTCATTAATTTCTCGTGTTGATTCGTGGGTTCGATTTGCCAAGGTTCTTACTTCATCTGCCACTACGGCAAACCCCCTTCCCTGTTCACCCGCACGAGCGGCCTCAATGGCAGCATTAAGAGCCAGCAAGTTGGTCTGTTCAGCAATTTCCTGGATCACATTAAGTACCTGGCCGATTGATTCGCTGTGGCTTTCCAACTCCTGAATCACTTCGGCAGCGTGTTCAACTTCTCCCGCCAAACCATTAATTACCAGCATATTCTCTTCAACCACTCGCTTTCCTGCATCCGCTTCGGCACTGGCGACATTAGCTATATTGACAGCCTGACCCGCGCTGTTTGCCACACTCTCCACTGAGCCCGTCATATCGGCCATGGCGCTAACCACCTGGGTAATTTCCTGCTGTTGCGATTCCATACCACGAACACTCATTTCCGAGCTTCGTTTCATCTCTGCCGCTGCTTCAGCCACCCGACCTGTTGAACCGCTTACTTCGGCAATTACCCCCTGTAACTTGCTAATGAAGCAGTTAAAACTCTCAACCAACACACCAATTTCATCATTACTTTCGCTCTTGAGGCGTGTGGTTAAATCACCTTCACCACTCGCCATCTCCTTGAGGGAACGAATCACAGCCGCAATATTCATAGTAATTGAGTTACCAATCAGGATTCCTGCAAGACCAAGCAGCATCGCTACGACCACACCGATAACCACCCCCATAACCAAAGCATCAGCTGAAGCCTCATTCGCCTCATTAATAGCACCTGTAAAACGTTGATAAGCATGGTTGCGGAAGCTGGCAAAGCCCTCTTCAACCAGTCGTAGCTTTTCGTTCATCGCCTTCAGCATAGGTTGTACCAAATCAGGCTCCAGTGTTCCTTCGATCATACCCAGGCTTAAAGTATGGGCCGCCTGAATATAGGCCGTAAAGTACTTCAAAGCCTGATCGACCTCCTTTTCATCTGCGCGATCTAATACAGCAACTTCATTCAGAGCTTCAACCAATACATCAGCCAGATCGGAAATCTCTTCAAGCATCTCCTCTTCTTCGGAAATAACAGCATTGCTGTAACTCTCTTTGATTTTGTCCAGACGAACCAGGTTGGCATCAAGCCGTTCGAGAACGGGGAAATAGATGTCCCGCACATGCTCCAGGGTGACTTTATTATGGCTCGTGGCGTTGTAGTTAAAAGCCAATGTCACAGCTAAACCGACAATGCCTCCTACAACAATAGCCAATACTTTGAATCGAATAGACAGGTTTGAAAATTGCCCCATAGAAAATTCCCTTTATATCCATAATATTATGTTTAACCGGTATCACAATTCCATTGAAGAACAGTATCGGCAAGGTCGCAGCTTTAATGAATAAACAGGGTAAAGTGTTCCTTCACACACAAAGTCAACCTCACAAACCTTTTTACTTATTATTCCCCATACTTTCATTATTAATATCTGGCGGACATTCAAGAACCAAGCTATGATGATAACCAGACTGCTGTCCGACAAGCGCGAGGTCGATTCGCTGCATGGTGGCATCGCTATCGGTTTCCTTATCGTTCAGGATATCGTGGTGGTATTGGTGATGATTGCATTAACCGCACTGGGCGAGGCGGGTGATGTCGCCAGCTTGAGCCGAGAGGCCATTGAAGTATTACTCAAGGGCGGCTTGTTCATTGTTGCGATAGGTCTGTTGATGCGCTACGTGTTAACACCACTGTTGCATCAATTGGCAAAATCCCCCGAACTACTGGTGCTGTTTGCTATTGCCTGGGCGGTAGCCTTGGGCGCGGCGGGTGAACATCTTGGTTTCAGTCGGGAGGTCGGTGCTTTTCTTGCCGGTGTATCATTGGCTTCTACGCCCTACCGTGATGCCATCGGCGCACGTCTGGTAAGTCTGCGAGATTTTCTGCTGCTGTTTTTCTTTATTGATCTGGGAGCCGGGCTTGATCTGGCAACGCTGGGGGCTCAGGTGTGGCCGGCCATTCTGCTATCGCTGTTCGTGCTTATTGGCAATCCGCTGATTGTAATGACGATTTTGGGTGTGATGGGGTATCGCAAACGTACCGGATTCCTTGCAGGTCTGACAGTGGCCCAGATTAGTGAATTCTCTCTGATTTTGGGGGCATTGGGCCTGAGCCTGGGGCATATCAATATCGATACCATGGGTCTGATTACCCTAGTGGGGCTAATCACCATCAGTGCTTCCACCTACATGATTCTGTACTCCCACATTCTCTACGATCGTCTCTCCCCTTGGCTGGGTGTGTTTGAACGTAAACGAGCATACCGGGAAGAGGTGCAGGAACAGGATGCGGAACAGAATGGAGTTGATCTCATCCTGTTCGGATTGGGGCGGTTTGGCAGCCGAATTGCAGCGGAGTTACAGCAACGAGGCCATCGTGTACTCGGTGTCGATTTTGATCTCGAATTATTACATAGGCAGGAAGAACGCGGTTATCCAGTGCGTTTCGGCGATGCCGAAGATCCTGAGTTTCTTGCTACCCTGCCACTTGGGAAAGCAAATCGGATTCTCAGCAGTGTGCGTAAAAAAGAGATCAACCTCGCACTGCTGCACGGCTTGCACAATTTGAATTACAAAGGGCACGTAACAGTAACAGCCCACAGCATCTCCGATGCCAGACAATTAAAGCAGGCCGGCGCTGACCAGGTGCTGATC
>CAYXVC010000004.1:33352-37958 GCA_964468225.1 uncultured Gammaproteobacteria bacterium | reverse complement strand
AGGTGCTGATCGGCACACCGTTTCTGGAAATTATCAGAGAGGTATTGCGCAACAAACACGACTTAATAATCAAAACCATTGAAACTCGGGATTGGCAGGATCGACTGTTCGGAAGCGATGACATGCACCTGTTACGCAAGTGTCCGTGTCCAGTTTGGCTCATCAAACCCGAAGCACCAAACTCCTTCAGGTGCATCCTGGCAGCAGTGGATGTCGATACTGCCAACTCCTCGCAGGAGATGGAATCGCGAAATGCATTGAATCGTCAAATTCTTGAAATGGCCAGTTCTCTGGCATTCACCGACTTTGCCGAACTGCATATCGTACATGTGTGGGATGCAATCGGCGAGAACACTATGCGCGGTGCATTAGCGAATGTATCAGAGAGTAAGATCATGACTTATGTCGAGCAAGAGAGACATCATCATGCTACTAATCTGAATACTCTAATACGCGAAGTCGCCACTACTGTGGGGCAGGATGCGCAGGAGTACCTCAAACCACAGGCACACCTCGTAAAAGGTTGGGCCCGCAAAGAGATACCCGCACTGGCCAAACGAATTGAGACCGATCTTGTCGTCATGGGAACGGTGGCCCGCACTGGTGTTCCAGGTTTCATTATGGGCAATACCGCAGAGACGATTCTAAATCATATTGGCTGCTCCGTGCTTACGATCAAGCCCCCTGCCTTTGTAACGCCAGTCACTCTGGAAGAATAAGTGAATACGCAGATACTCTAATACTCAGGATTAGAGTAAAATTTGATTAAGCCACCGAGGCAACCTGCCTTGCCTGATAGACAAAGCACTATTACCTCAGTCAAGCGTTCACCTATTTACTTTCCAGGATAATAAACCCCACCTTTATGTTTTTCGCCATCAGCAGTCTTAAACAAAATCATTAACTGATGTTTACCTTCATGACCCAGGTCGTAACCTGCCATCAACCAATCCCCCATTTTCATGGCTTTTTTGGTTTCTGATTTGCCATCTGAGTATTTCACTTTGGTATTCATCGTGATATCGGTCAGTGCTTTACCATCTTTTTCTACTTTGACCATAAAATCATGCGTTCCACCCATCTCTTTGCCGGGCTTGGCTTTCATAACGTGGAATGTTACGTCATAACCATCGATCTCTTTTTTAACCAGAAACATCTCCCCCATTGCTGAGCCGTGATCATCGTGACCCTTATGAGAATCATGATCGCCATGCCCCTCCTCTGAACCGTGCATGTCATGTTTCATTTCTGATTTATTATGGCCATCGCCACCATGATCATCGTGACCATGCCCATGATCTCCGGCTGCGTGTAAGGGCCCGGCGGCTAATAAAGCGGCGAAAGTGACCACTGATAAAGATTGCAACTGTTTTTTGATAGGGTTCTTCATTATTGACTCCATTGTTAAAAATTAAAAAAATATAGGTTGATTAAAAATTATGACTCTTGTTGTTTAAACTTCTCCTGCATTTGCAATATCACGCCATAGATCACCGGCAATACCAACAGACAAAGAAAGGTGACTGTGACCATGCCACCGACCATCGGTGCGGCAATGCGTTGCATCACTTCAGAGCCCGTGCCGGAACTCCACATAATGGGCAACAGCCCCGCAATGATGGCCGTGGCCGTCATTGCGATGGGTCGAACACGTTCGGATGTGCCATGATGCACCGCTGCCATGATTTCAGATGCGTCCAGGCGCTCCCCTTTTTTCTTGCGACGTCTGGCAATCTCCTGATCAATAAAGGTCAGCACCAAAACGCCGATCTCCGCCGCGACACCCGCCAAGGCAATAAAACCCACCACGACAGCAACCGAAAGATTAAAGCCTAACAGATAGACCAGCCAAAAACCGCCGATCAAGCCAAAGGGAATGGAGAGCATAACCACTAACGGTGCGGTGATATTTCGAAAGTTAAAATAGAGCAACAAAAATATCACTAATAAAGTGGCGGGCACAACGATGCGCAGACGCTCTGCCGCTCGTTCCATGTACTCGAATTGACCTGACCAGACCAGATCATAACCGGATGGAATTTTGACCTGACTTGCAACTATTTCTTTGGCCTCGGCGACATAACCTCCAATATCTGAAGTTTTAATATCCACATAGACCCAGGCATTGGGGCGAGAGTTTTCACTCTTGATGCTTGGCGGCCCACGACGCAGTTGCAGATCCGCCACCAACGACAGCGGAATCTGTGCTCCCGTTGGTGTAGGAATCAACACCCGCTTGAGACTGTCGAGATTATCGCGAAGTTCACGCGGATAGCGCAAATTGATTGGATAACGCTCCAGCCCTTCAACGGTGTAAGTGATATTCATGCCGCCAATCGCGGTTTGAATCACATCCTGCACATCGCCTGTGGTCAACCCGTAACGGGAGGCCTCTTCGCGGTCAATATCAAAATCGAGGTAATATCCTCCGGCGGCTTTATCCGCAAATGCAGAGAGCGTATCGGGCAGTTGTTTCAATACTTTTTCGATATCCCCGCCCACTTTCTCCAACACATTCAAATCAGGCCCACTGACTTTAATACCGATGGGTGTTTTGATTCCAGTGGAGAGCATGTCAATACGCGTTTTGATCGGCATCGTCCAGGCATTGGAAAGACCGGGAAATTTAATTGCCGCATCCATCTCGTCCATCAACTCTTTGACTGTTTTGTCGGGGTCAGGCCATTCATCTTTAGGTTTGAGACGAATGGTGGTCTCCAGCATTGCCAGTGGCGCGGGGTCGGTGGCAGTTTCCGCCCGTCCGACTTTACCAAACACATGGTGCACTTCAGGGAAGGATTTGATGATCTTGTCCGTCTGCTGCAATAGTTCCTTGGCCTTGGTGATGGATACACCGGGATAGGTCGTCGGCATATATAAAATGTCACCTTCATTCAGTGGCGGCATGAACTCACTGCCCAATTTACTGAGCGGGTAAAAAGTCACTGCCAGTAAAATCAGCGATAAAACCAAAGTGATCCAGCGCCAGCGAATAGCCAAATTCAGTGTTGGCACATGAATAAAATGCAGGAAACGGTTGACCGGATTTTTCGCTTCTGCCGGAATTTTTCCGCGAATAAAATAGCCCATCAGTACCGGCACCAGAGTAATCGCCAAAATCGCAGCGGCTGCCATGGCGTAGGTTTTGGTAAACGCCAGTGGCGCGAAGAGTCGCCCTTCTTGTGCTTGCAAAGTAAACACAGGTAAAAAGGAGACAGTGATAATCAGCAGTGAAAAGAACAATGCCGGCCCCACTTCACGGGAAGCTTCTGTGACCGCTTGCCATCGTTCAGGCGATGTCAGCTCCCGCCCCTTCTCTTTCACCATCCTTTCAAGATGTTTGTGAGCATTTTCGATCATCACAATCGCCCCATCCACCATCGCACCGATCGCAATCGCAATACCTCCCAGAGACATGATGTTGGCATTAATGCCCTGCCACTTCATAAAAACGAAGGCAAGTAGAATACCGATGGGCAGAGAGACAATCGCCACCAATGCGGATCTTGCATGCAGCAAAAACAGGATGCAGATAAGACTGACAACGATGATCTCTTCGATCAATTTTTCTTTCAGATTATTCACTGCACGGGTAATAAGATCACCACGATCATAAACCGGCACAATCTCTACACCTTCAGGCAAACCGGGTTTGAGCTCCTCCAACTTGGCGCGGACACGTTCAATCACAGCCATTGCGTTTTCACCATAACGCATAATGACCACACCGCCCGCCACTTCGCCTTCGCCATTCAACTCCACCACACCTCGGCGCAATTCTGGCCCTAGCTGGACGTTAGCTACATCTTTTAGTCGAATCGGTGTACCATTTTCATCAACACCGACAGGGATTACATTAAGATCATCAATCGACTGGATATAACCTAAACCGCGTACCATATATTCGGTCTCGGCCATCTCTATGAGCTTACCGCCGACATCACTGTTTGAGCGTTGAATGGCATGTTTAATTTTCGACAGCGGGATGTTATATGCCAATAGCGCATTGGGGTCGACTTCGACTTGGTACTGTTTAACGTAACCGCCGACGGATGCCACCTCGGAGATGCCTTCAACGGTCTGCAAAGGGTAACGCAAATACCAGTCTTGAATAGAGCGCAGCTCGGCCAAATCAGTATTGCCGGTTCTATCTACCAAGGCATATTCATAGACCCAGCCCACGCCCGTCGCATCCGGCCCCAGTGAAGGCGTTAACCCATCTGGCAAGCGACCACTAACGTAGTTGAGATATTCCAAAACCCGCGAGCGTGCCCAGTACATATCAGTACCATCGTCAAATATGATATAGACGAAGGAGAAACCGAAAAAGGAATAACCCCGCACCACCTTGGCATTAGGCACAGCAAGCATGGCTGTAGTGAGCGGATAGGTCACTTGATCTTCGACCACTTGCGGCGCTTGCCCCGGATATTCGGTGAAAACAATCACCTGAACATCCGATAAGTCGGGGATCGCATCCAGTGGCGTATTTTTCATCGACCACAGACCTGCCGCCACGATCATGACTGTGGCGATGATGATCAGGAAGCGATTACGCAGCGAGGCATCAATGATGCTAGTGACCATGATTCGACTCCTCCATATC
>CAYXVC010000004.1:0-33252 GCA_964468225.1 uncultured Gammaproteobacteria bacterium | reverse complement strand
CCCTCTGCACTCACACCCAAGGTCACTTCACGCGGCTCAAACTTGCCCGGCTCACGCACTATAAACAGCTGCTCACGACTGCCAGAACGGACAATCGCCTCAGAAGGCACAACAATTGCGCTGGGCTGCGGATCAACATAGAGGGTGACATTAGCAAACATGCCAGGTTTGAGTTTTAGATCTTTGTTATCAAACTCAAGACGCACCTGCACCGTACGGCTTTTTGGATTCATAATCGGATGAATAAACTTGATTTTTCCCTTATAGACACGACCCGGCTCCGCCCGCACCCGCATCTCTGCACGATCCCCCATTTTCAACCAGCTCAACTCATCTTCAAAAATATCAACATTGACCCAGATACGGCTCAGATCAGCAATCATATAAAGCTCGTCTTTAGGTGTCACATACTGCCCCTCCCGCGCACCAATGTGCATCACTTGACCTTCAAAAGGAGAATGGATATGGAGCTGCTTTTTGATCTTTCGGTTCTTCTCTAACTCTTTGAGCTGATGGGCAGGCACATCGAACAACTTCAAGCGTTCGCGGGAACTTTCCATTATGGTTTTTGCCGTCTTTTTCATTCTCGTTTCTGCACTGTTACGCACTGCCTCCCAGTTACTCAGTGCCACCAGATACTCCTGCTGCGCTGCTACCAGATCAGGAGAATAGATTCCAAGTAAAATCGTATCTTTATTCACCCGTTTGCCGGTTTCATCGACTCTTAGTTTTTCAATCCAGCCGGATGTTTTAGGGTGCAGGCGAGTCAGGCGCTCTTCGTTGAAGTCAACTCGTCCCAAACTATTCAAGGTTCGTGACAAATTACGCTTTTCAGCCACTGCTGTGCGCACACCGATATTTTGTACCGTCACAGGGTCAATGGTCACCGTGCCCGCTGGCTCATCCCCACCACCACCATCGGCGTAAACCGGAATGTAGTCCATTCCCATGTCGTCCTGCATAAACACGGGGGATGTGATCGCAGGATTCATGGGGTTGCGGTAAAACAGAACCTTACGCTCAGTGGATTGGCCACCCACCATTTCTGCGGAAGGGGTTTCATGCATCGTCGCCCAATACCCTCCGGCAAATCCAACTCCAAGTGCAGCAATAACCGCCACTGTGACAGCACTATTATTCATAGACATTCTCCTCACCCACCGCAGCAACTAATCGGGCTAAAGCCTGATTCGCCGTGCTTAAGGCGTTCCAATATTGGGTTTCATAGTTATAAAGTGTGGTCTGGCTCTGTACCAGATTAAGAAAATCAACTTTGCCGACTTGATAGCCTGCCATCATGGCATCGACGGTCTGACGAGCCTGGGGAATAATTTCCAGCTGAAAAAGTTGCACCTGTTCACCGGATTGACGATAGTCGATCATAGCTTTTTGCACTTCTGAAGCCACCTGATTACGTTGATCCTGAAAACGGTATTTTTGTTGCAGCCACTCGGCGTTGCGCTGATCCACCGCACGATCCTGTTTGCTACTGGTGTAAAAAGGGAGGTTCATACTGAAACGGATGGAACCTAAATCGGCGCGACTACTGCCATCCGGATTATTACCATTACGCAGACCATACACCGCACCTACTTTAAAATCTGGCGCGTAATCTTTTTTTGCCAGATCAATACGGCTTTGTGCCGCGCCCAATCTTTCTGTCTGTGCCGCCAACTTCGGGCGAGCACTAATAGCCTTCTGCTGCAACACTTCTGAGCTGTTCAGTGCTAACAATTTTTCATCCACAGAAACCGGAAGCTGGATGGCATCGGATACAGGTTGATCCATAAGCACATTCAGGCGCACTCCCTCATTTTCACGCATATTCTGAACACGAATCGCACCATCACTCAATTTGGATAGTTCCAGTTGCGCCAGCAGAATATCCTGTTGCAAACCTCGACCGACCGTATAACGCGTCTCTGCTACATTGACAAACTGCCCCAACAAAATTTGATTACGCGCAATCACCTCCAATGCACGATCCAGATAGAAGAGGTTCCACCACACCGTTTTGACATCACGCACCAATTGCAACCGCTTCTCTTGCAGATCGGATTCTGCAGCTCTGGCTTCCTGACTTGCCGCCTGAGCACGTAAAGCCAATTTCCCAGGATATGGTAACGCCTGAGTAATACCCACTTGAAACTGCGTCATACCCTCTTGGTTAAAAGAGAAGCTATCCAGCGGAAGATTAGCAATATTGACTGACAATACGGGATCTGGCAGTGTCTCGATCTGATCAGGAATTTCAGCCAATGCCTTGGCGCGTGCTTCAATTGCTGCCAGACTAGGATTGGCGGTCAAGGTGGTAGTCACAGCCTGCTCCAAAGACAACACTTCCGCTGCGGTCGCACTGGTCACACTTAATACAAATACACTTACCAATGACAAGTGTACGATTAAACTAAAGCGTTGTAGAGATTGAAAGTTCAAATTAATGGCTCCTTGGGTATTTCCGTTGCTCAAGAATAGAGGAGCAACACTGTCGCTAAGGTGACACTTGCATTACAATTTTGTAATGTTGCTGTCATACTCGTGACAGTTGTTATCGGCTAGGCTGTTTGACTATGAAACTATTAATTGTCGAAGACGAAATTAAAACAGGTGAATATTTAAAACAGGGGTTGAGTGAGGCTGGTTTTATCGTTGACCTAAGCCATAACGGACTCGATGGCCATCACCTGGCAATGACGGAGTATTATGACCTGCTGATTCTTGATGTGATGCTGCCCGATGTGGATGGCTGGCGCATTCTAAAATCACTGCGTGAGAGTGGAAAAGAGGTACCTGTGCTGTTTTTGACGGCTCGTGACAGCATTGATGACCGGGTTAAAGGGCTGGAACTGGGCGCGGACGACTATCTGGTCAAGCCTTTTGTCTTTGCTGAACTTTTAGCGCGTGTTCGCACACTACTGAGACGCAGCACAAGCCCTGCCACAGAATTAAGCCTGAGTGTTGCCGATTTAGAGCTGGATTTAGCCCGCCATCGCGCCAGTCGTAACGGCAAACGCATTCACCTGACTACCAAAGAGTTCGCTCTGCTGGAACTGCTGGTACGCCGCCAGGGCGAAGTACTCCCTCGCTCTCTGATTGCCTCCCAAGTCTGGGATATGAATTTCGATAGTGATACTAATGTTATTGATGTTGCCATACGCCGCCTGCGCGGAAAAATTGACGACGAATTTGATCTTAAACTGATTCAGACTATTCGCGGCATGGGCTACATGATCGATACATCGGATGACAACGCTTAGGAGGCTGTCCGAGATGAAGCGCCCCACCTCCCTGACGCTGCGGCTGACACTACTGTTTAGCGCCGTTGCCACCGTCGTTTTTTTGGCCTTTGGCTGGATCATTGAACGCTCACTTAATGAGCACTTTGCCTTACAAGACTCCAAAGAACTCAAGGTGGTCGCCCAAGCAGTGAAACAGTCACTCTCTACACTTCGATCCGACTATGAACTGGAGCAGGCCAAGCAGCGCTTCGATGATATTTTGGTGGGGCATCATGGCCCACTACTGCATATCAGTGATGCGTCAGGAAATATTTTATATAGCAGCGCGGGTGCAGACCTCTCATCAATTCCACTACCAAGCCCCAATCAACGATCGCAAGGCAACATACAACAATGGCATGACAGCAAACACCACTACCGTGTTTTAATTCAACAGGTCAGCGGCAAAAACAGTGCCTCTTATACCATGGTCATCGCCGTCGCAATCGACTTTCATCTTCAGTTTCTCAAAAATTTTCGTTACACCCTCTGGCTGATGATTCTTGTCGGAATCGTCATTATGGGACTGATGAGTTGGTTTGCAGTACGACAAGGGCACCGCCCTTTACATCGCATCGTTGAGCAAATCAGCCAAACAAGTGCCAGCGAACTAAGCACCCGTCTCGATCCCGCTACCGTTCCAACGGAACTCACCGAACTTGCATTATCATTTAACGATCTTCTGCAACGTATGGAAGAGGCCTTCGTCCGGCTCTCCAATTTTTCCGACGATATCGCCCACGAACTGCGTACTCCGGTCACTAATCTGATGACCCAGACTCAGGTTGCCCTTTCACAATCGCGTGACGCAACCGAGTATCAGGAAATTCTCTATTCCAATATAGAGGAATATGAACGCATGGCACAGATGATCGGTGATATGCTTTTTCTGGCCAAGGCCGACAATGCGCTTAACCCTGTCAATGCAGAAAGTATCGATCTAAAAAGTGAAATTGGCAATTTGTTCGACTATTACGAAGCCTGGGCGGAAGAGTCTCATGTTTCATTGAAGCTGGAAGGTGATGCTCACGTTAAGGGTGACCGCCTGATGCTACGCCGCGCACTGAGTAATTTACTCTCTAATGCAGTCCGTCACACGCCAGAGGGTAACAGTGTGGTCATTAAACTCAGTCACATCAAAAATGATGTCCTTATTGTAGTACAAAACCCTGGAGCACCTATCTCTGTTGAACACCTTCCCAAAATTTTCGACCGCTTTTATCGCACCGATCCATCACGCCAACGCAGTGGCGAAGGCGCAGGCTTGGGTTTAGCCATCGTCAAGTCGATTGTTGAGGCGCATGAGGGGACGATTACGGCGACCTCTGATGAGAATGACACACAGTTCAGAATCCGCCTGCCCAGGAATTTATCGGACTGAGGGTGAATCTACTGCAAAAAACCTATTGGGTGTCCGACTGTAATTATCTATTCAGACTCCAAACCCTGACCTTCAAATAGAAAAGTGACTTTAACGCCCAGCCCCGTATTATCCAACCCCGAACCCAGATGAATTTTTGCCTGATGTAATTCAGCGATTCGCAATACGATGGACAGCCCAAGCCCGCTACCAGGAATGTCAGGGTTTTCACCACGTTTAAATCGATCAAAGACCTGTGTTCGCAATGCTTCGGAAATACCCGGGCCAGAATCTTTTACATCAAGAACCATGCCTTTTGTATCATTCGTAACACTCACAATAATACGCCCTTTTTCCGGAGTGTAACGAATCGCATTATTGATCAAATTAACGATTAAAATTTGTATTAACTCTTCATTGCCATTCATCGTTTCAACAGATTCGCCTTGCAAGCTTATGTCGATATGTTTATTCAGCGCTGAAGTAATCTGCTCCCCAATAATTACAGCGCACAACTGTTTCAAATCGAGCCTGGTTTTAGTGATAAGTTGCTCAGCATCCACACGCGCCAGAATCAACAGTTGATTGACCAGTTTGGTTGTACGTTCAACCCCCGTAATCACCTGCTCTATCGCTTGTTGACGTTGTTGATTTTCGGTCGATCGTAAAGCCACTTGTGCCTGGGTTTTTATGCCCGCCAATGGCGTACGCAATTCATGGGCCGCATCGGCGGTAAAACGACGCTCTTTTTCAAAAGCCTGACTCAGGCGATTAAAAAGTGCATTTAAAGCATTAACAATGGGTTGAGCTTCGGTGGGCACTTTTTCAAGTGTGATCGACTCCAATTGATGTATTGAACGCCCCGATATAGAGTCCGCTAATTGAACCAGTGGGCGCAAGCCTCGGCCAATGGTAATCCAGATCAGGAGTGCGATGAACGGCAGAGAAACCAACATAACACCTAACACGCTCTGGCTAATATAAATAATCAATTCCTGACGAACATCGTAGCGTTGAGCCGCTTGAATCAGTAAGTTTGTTTTTGGATCGCGGAGATTGTAGGTGTACCAAGTAACCCCATCAACCTTGACCTGTTTAAAATCATTGAAAGGTTCAATCGCTGGTAGCATTGGAGCCGATGCTGAACGAGCCATCACCTTGCCATCGCCATAATAAATAATAAAAGATATTTTGGATTCGTACTTGTGTACTGCGGGCAGAAAGTCATCTATATCAATCTGTAGTTGATGAGCCTCTTCCTGCTCGTGCCTAACTAATGAGGCTAATAGCTTGGCGCTTTGAACCAAGTGAGCATCGTAGACTTCTTTAATTTCATGTTTGGCACTGTTGTAGACGAACAGACTCACCACTGCCCAGGAAATAAACACAGCACCCAATATTAGTAATAGTAAGTTTTGACGAATTGAGCGAGATTTCATTAATCTTCTTTAGGGATCATGTAACCGACTCCGCGAATAGTAATAATAAACTTTTTACCCAATTTTTTACGCAGATGATGAATATGAACTTCGGTAGCATTACTTTCAAGGGAATCATCCCAACCGAACAAGCTCTCTTCAATACGCTCTCTGGATAAAACACGCCCAATATTTTCCAAAAAAATTTGCAAAATACTAAATTCCCGAGTTGATAAGGTAATATCTTTATCACCCTTGCTGAGACTATGGCTCATCGGATCTAAAATGATATCTCGATACTTGATTAATGATGATGCACGACCACTATGGCGACGATTCAGCGCTCTTATCCGTGCACACAACTCATCAAGATCAAATGGTTTTACCAAATAATCATCCGCACCGCTATCAAGCCCTTTAATACGATCTGCAACAGTATCTCTGGCGGTCAAAATCAATACGGACACATCGTTGCCGGAAGCACGAATTTTTTCCAATACACGGATTCCATCCATGCGCGGCAAACCCAGATCCAGTACCACCATGTCAAAGCTTTCCGCTTCCAGGCTGTGCAAAGCACTCAAACCATCCCGCAACCAATCCACGGCGTAACCAGCCTGTTGCAGACCGGCTCGAATACCATCACCTAATTGTGGATCATCTTCAACCAGTAGTATACGCATAACTTATACTTTTCATTGTTTTCACCAAGTCCAGGTTCCATGACCGGGAATCACAACACTGTCATCATCATAGTTGCCTTCATCTGCTTTTTGATGACATGTATCGCAAAAACTTAATGATTTTACTTTCTCATTTCCAGTAATGAGTTTATCAGGAATTTCATGGTGCTTTCGCTTGATATAAGGAACATCAATAATACGTATCGGTGCTTCATTTTCATCCAATGATGCCATGATTTTTTTAGAGCGTTTATATCTGGATTTATCCGCTGATTCCGCAATCAGAGCATCCAGCAATGCCACTCTTGTTTCATCGTCCAATTCCGCATTGTCACCAAAGTGGTCTTCCAATGCTTTGGGATCAAGCAGTTTTCTCCAGGAAGCTTCAGGTAATAATCCGGCCTGATAGGGAAAATGACAATCGCTACACTCCTCATTGTATAGTTCATTCTGCATCGGTTTCACTTCTTTACGCGATTCTGTAGTCCACAACCAATCAAAAAAACTTTCCTCATCCGCAAAAACATTGCCATTGAAACCCAGCGCCAGGATCGCAGCTACAAACAGTATTGCCAGTTTTTTAATCATCATATTTTCAGCCTTGTTTAGAATTGAGAAAAATATTCAAGCAAATCACCTTTTTCCTGAGTGGTGCATTCGCGTCCATAAGTCCATTTACAATTACGTTTGAACCATTTTTTAACTTTTTTCAGTTTAGTGAAACGTTCTTTATTCACTGAATAGGCCATGGGTTTGATCACTTTTCCACTTTTTACATGCTTCCCCGATTGTGTAAAATCTTTACCATGGCAGGAATTACAATCACGCTGTTTGCCATCAACCATACGTTGTTGACTCCATAATTCTTCACCTCGTTTGGCATCGAATGCCAGATCACCACCCGGATTGTAATCGGCCATACGTTGCTCAATGGGTGTTGCCGCCAATACAATTGGCGAGAGTAATAATGCCACTATGAAAATTAAAACTTTTTTCATTTCTATATTCCTACCAGGTTAATTTAATTGCCATCGCCATGCTTAGTGCGCCCAAAGTGCCCGGCCCACCATGGCCACCATCTTCACCACTACTCACTGCAACTGCATAACCTGCTGTACCTAAAATACCAAGCAGCATATGCAGATTATCAGGGTCACCAAAACCACCACTCAAACCAATATCCTCATAGTGAAAAGCAAAACCACTAGCGATTGCAGCTGCACCAAAAACCGCAGCGGCTGTACCAAAAAGCTCATGGGGCCCACCCGCTGTTTTAGGTGACAAACCAGTCAGGACTGCACTCACCATGGAAGCGTAGCCAAGATATTTATGGACTTTATTCAAGGTCACTGGACGAGGCTTAAACACTGGCCTCTTTTCATCACTTACTGTTGCAAGGGTATGATTAACATTTACAGCATCCATTTGAACCAACTGGATATAGGATTGATACGGTTGAGGTTTAACAGATAAATCTAAAAATCGCTTGGGCATGTCTTCCTGCGCTTGAACCGAGAAGACCCACCCAAACAATACGCAGCAGATCACTAAAGATTTTTTCATTATATTCCCTCATGTTTATTGATAGTTTTATACCCACTGATCATTGCTTGTACCAGATTTTCCTTATGTTGAATGGACGCAACGACCACACCAATTAAATGACCGGCAATCAATAGCCACAGAATTTCAAGCGCCACCTCATGTAACCCTTCATAGCGATAAGCCCACTGATCATTCATACCAGAAAATAAATTTAAAAATGGCCCTTCAAATTCGATCACAGAGACAAGAATCACACCACTCACGGACATCAACAAAAGCGCTCCCATTAGAGCCAATACCATCCAGCCACCAGCAGGATTATGACCATGATAATGAGGCGGATTATTTTTAAAAGTGGCTTGTAAATAAGTCCATACTCGTGAAGGCGAAGCAACGAAGTCAGAAAAGCGTGCGTGTTTGCTTCCGATCACTCCCCATACAATACGGACAATTAATAGTACGCAGATGAGATACCCGATCAGAATATGTGTTTGCTGCATTCCAGCCTGACTGGTGATGTATGCGACTGCAAAGCAAAGAAGCATCAGCCAGTGAAAGCCACGTACCAAGCCATCCCATACTTCAATTTTTCTTATGCTATTTTCAGCCACATCAGTACTCTTTTTTATAGCTCCAATGACAACAGATTAACTATGCAACCTTAAAAAAATCTTAATTTTTAATCTAAAAAATATATTTTTAACTGTGTTTATCAAAAGTTTTTTGAGCTATGACTGAGATGAAATTCTGGTTCATTTTGATTTTTTATGAGCTGCACAATACAACTTACCAACCACTAGCTAAAGCTGGTGGTTGGTAAGTTAAATTCTATTAAGGGATTTTTAAGAATAGTCCATTAAACTGAAATCATTATTAACTAAGAATAAGAAAGCATGATGATGGAAAACAAAAAATTACAAACCAAATTGTGTGAATCATTCACGGCTATCTCACACCCTTTCCCTCCACGCTTCCGATCTATGGCCACTCTGCTTGCATTCATCAGCCTATGCTCGGTGATGAATACAGCGGAAGCTAAACTCAAAGCAGTCTCTAGTTCCGAAAAGTCACTCGAGATACAAGCCAGGAAAAAAGAGAGTGAACATAATTATGCTGCCACTATTGCTATTTATGACCGTCTACTAACAATTCATCCTGATCATCGTAATGCCAAACGCGGTCGAATTATGAGTTTGTTACGCCTCGGCGCTCCTCATCAGGCACTGCGTCTGGCGGGTCAGAATACAGGGCTGTTCAGCCCTGATGAGTGGCAACAAATGTTCGGAGATCAATCCGCAAAAGAGATACGCTGGGGACGATTACCTTCAGTAGATCCTGCTGAGCGTTATAACGATACAGATTCTGCCATTCAATTACTGAAAAAGCAGTACCTTAAAATCACAGATGAAGCATCCGATGCTGCCTTGCGTAATCGTTTCGACCTCATGGCTGCCTATCACAATCGGCGCTATGCACACAAAAGCATTAAAATTTATAAACAATTACAAGAAAAAGGGGTGAAAAGTTTTCCGCCTTATGTGCAAGCAATCGTTGGCGATGCCTATCTTGCAATGCGCGAACCGGAAAAAGCGATTACTTTACTCAAACAATCGCTTGATCAATACCCTGAAAATCTGGATGCCCAATACTCGCTATTCTATGCGTACCTTGAAGCCGGCCATTATAAAAAATCACTCGACCATATCGATACTTTTGCAGCTTCACTGCCCGAGTGGATATGGCCTCCTGGCAGTAAAGAGCGGCAACTCAACATAGACAGATTGTATGCTCAAGCCACAGCAATTATGGCGCGCGCTTATGTCGGTAATTTAGGCGTTGCAGAAAGTGAGCTTCAGTCATTTGCAAAACAATCCCCTCCCAATACTGATATTCAAAGTAGTCTGGCCAGTATCCATCTGTGGCGAGGCTGGCCACATCGGGCGCTGCAAGAATATCGCACCGTGCTGACTCATGACCCGGATAATCTGGATGCCCACAAAGGCATCGTCAGCGCACTTACTGCACGCGGTGATATCCATGGTTCTGATGCTGCACTGAAACCTCTGCAAACAGTATATGGCGATGATCCCCATGTAAAAAATCTGGTTCGCGAATCAACCATTCGTAAAATGCGGGAAATATGGGTGGAAATTAACGGTGGTTCCGGTACCGGAACAAAATTTGACAGAGGCAATAAGGATCTCGGTTTCGCAGCCTATTATTACGATAGCCCATTGAATCCGGGGCTGCGTCCTTTTGCGTATTTTTCTCGTAACCAAGCCGACTTTACTGGAGAAACAGTCCAGCGTAACCGTTTGGCCGCAGGGCTGCATTACCAGCAGCAGGATATTGTGCTTCGTGGCAATCTCAGTGCCGGCACCGGATCACCCGGAATTTCATTGCAAGGTGATTGGTCCCCTACAGACCACTGGCAAGGTAGCTTTTCCATGGAAAGTTTCAGTGAACAAACACCCTTGCGTGCTGATCTCGGCGGTATTGAAGCCTGGTCACTGGGAGCGAGTACAAAATATCGTTTTCACGAAAGTCGAAGCCTGGGCCTTTCGCTACAATATATGGGTTTTGATGACGGCAATCGACGCAAAACCCTTTCAGCACTAGGTCAACAACGTTTGATCACTGGCCTGCGCTATAAACTCGACGGTGAACTTAGTCTCTACCATCAAACCAACACCGCGAATGAGGCAATCTATTTCAACCC
Source organism: uncultured Gammaproteobacteria bacterium (assembly GCA_964468225.1). Taxonomy (GTDB): domain Bacteria; phylum Pseudomonadota; class Gammaproteobacteria; order JAADGQ01; family JAADGQ01; genus S141-38. Next base: position 22,249 of record CAYXVC010000004.1, on the reverse strand, counting down.
GCCCACGCAAAGCGCTATCGGACTAAACCTTAACAGTGAGTGGTTGACCTATCGACATTATGAAAAATCCATGCGGCAGCGCCTTCTCATCAACATTGGATCAAGCAGCCAGCAAGACTTTAATACGGAACCCACATGGACGGTGAGTTATGAACACCACTGGAGCTTTAGTCAGCAACTGAGTCTGGGGTACGGCATCAATCGCTCTCGTCCCGTCTACGATGGTATCAGGGAGTTTTTCACCCGTGGTTTTATGAATCTTTATATCAGGTTTTGATCAATGAAAAAGCTAAAAAAAATGCAACAACGTCAGCCTTATTCAAAGCTCCACTACTTATGGGGAATGGTGTTACTCCTCCTCATAATTGCACCTGCCAATGCTGAATTAATCGTGCTTTCTTACCACGAAGTAAACCATATACCCAATCAAGACCAGGACTTCACAAGCATGACCGTGGAGACGTCTGAATTAGCTGCACAGTTTTCCTGGCTCAAGGAGCATGGTTATAAATCTGTAAAAATTGATGATTTACTGGCCGCACAGGAAGGGAAGCGCCCTCTACCAGACAAAGCTGTTCTGCTCACTTTTGATGACGGTTATCTGGGAATGTATGAACAGGTCTATCCATTATTACGTGCTTTTGACTATTACGCAGTCATCGCAATAATGGGAGACTGGCTGGAAACACCCACTGGGGAAAAAGTGAAGTATGGCAATGAAACTGTAGCACGTAAATATTTTCTGAACTGGGCACAGGTACGTGAAATGGTGAGTTCCGGGCGGGTGGAGGTCGCATCCCACAGCTATGATTTACACCGCGGCATCATCACCAACCCACAAGGTAACACTCAACCCGCTGCAGTAAGCCGGCATTATGACCGCAATACCAACCGCTACGAAAGTGACGAGCAATACCGTCAGCGCATCCATAACGATCTACAACGCAACTCCGACCTCATTGCTCGTAAAACCGGCCACCAGCCACGAGTTATGGTATGGCCTTACGGTGTTTACAATCGCATCACGATTGATATTGCTCGTGAACTTGGCATGCCTGTCACAATGAGCCTTGAAGAGGACGAGGGTAAAAAAATCAATACCCAGAACCTCAGTAGTGTGAACCGCCTGTTGATTGGCCATAACACCACACTGACCAATTTCGTCAGGCAAATCAACGAATACTATAAACCCAAAACCCAGCCAATGCGCACGGTATTTTTGGACCTTAACGAAATTTACGATCCGAACCCGAAAAAACAGGAAGAAAATCTGGGCCGGATTCTGGATCAAGTAAAAGCACTGAATGCTAATACGGTCTATCTGCAAGCTTTTACCGATGCTGATGGTAATGGCAGTGCTGATACACTGTACTTCCCTAATCGCCACCTGCCTGTGCGTGCTGATCTATTCAGTCGTGTGTCCTGGCAATTACGCACTCGTACAGGTGTAAAAGTCTACGCCTGGTTACCTGTATTCGCCTACGATCGACCCAATGACCCTTTGCTCTCTTTTCCCAATCAAAAAACACTGGATTTTGTCAGTGATATCTATGAAGATTTAAGCAAGTATACCCATATTGACGGTCTGCTTTTTCATGGCGAGACCAATATCAATGATCATCAAGCTTTAGCTCAATGGATCGACACTCTGGCCAGACGTGCCCGTATATATCGACCCACACTTAAAACTACACGCAACATGTACGCACCAGTCATGATGAAACCAGCGTCAGGGAAGGGGAACTAACCATGGAAATCTGGCTTTCTGGCTACCTGAAATTTACGCTCGGTTTTGCCTATTATTATCCATTATTCATGGCTTATATCTGGATGATCGGCGGCATAATGTACTACATAAAATGGGAACGAAATCAGCCTAATGGTGGAAGTACATTGAACAATCTGCGTTCCCATCCTCCTGTCAGCATACTCGTACCCTGTCATAATGAAGGTGATAATTTGCGTGAAACCATTACTGTACTGAATAACCAGAGCTATCCCCATTTCGATATTATCGCAATCAATGATGGGAGCAGTGACAATACCGGTGAATTATTGGAAGAATTAAGCCAGAAATTTTCCCGCTTGCGTGTGGTGCATTTAGAAGAAAATCAAGGCAAAGCCACAGCACTACGCATGGGAGCCATGGTGTCATCCAATGAATTTCTGGTCTGTATTGACGGGGATGCCTTACTTGATGCCAATGCCACCGGTTGGATCATGCAACACTTCCTTAACAGCCCCCGTGTCGGCGCAGTAACTGGTAATCCGCGGGTACGAACTCGTTCAACCCTGCTCGGAAAAATACAAGTTGGAGAATTCTCATCTATTGTTGGGCTCATAAAGCGCGCGCAACGTATCTATGGTCGACTATTCTCTATTTCCGGTGTGATCGCCGGATTTCGAAAGTCTGCTTTGCAAGATGCAGAGTACTGGAGTGCAGATGCAATCACTGAAGATATCGACATCACTTGGAAGCTGCAATTAAAGGGCTGGGACATCCGTTTCGAACCGAATGCCTTATGCTGGATTTTAATGCCCGAAACACTCAAAGGCCTATGGCAACAACGCCTTCGCTGGGCGCAAGGCGGTGTTGAGGTGTTTATTCGTTATCTACCGCAAGTCATACGTCTGCGTCAACGGCGCTTGTGGTTGTTATTGACCGAATATTTCATCAGCATACTGTGGACCTATGCAGTCATCTCTCTGATTATACTGTGGCCGCTCATACAGTTCGTCCCACACATGGAAGGTATCACCACATTCTCCCTGCTCCCCGGCTCTGCTGGCGTACTGCTCGGCATGACCTGCCTGATTCAGTTTGCCGTGAGCTTCTATATCGATGGCCGTTATGAAAAAGGGCTGGGAAAGCTTTATTACTGGATGATTTGGTATCCGATCGTCTATTGGTTAATCAACCTGTTAACGATGGCCGTAGCGCTACCCAAAACACTTCTAAAATCACGTGACTCTCGAGCCACCTGGACCAGCCCCGATAGAGGAGTACGCCCATGAATACATTAATTATCCAAAACCCCCGCAGCCAGGGAATGTTACGAAGATTTACACAAAGCTCACTGACCTTGGCATTATGGCTATTGTGGTTTTATTTATTACTGCCTGCGCTAAGCCCGGTGCTAGCATGGGTCGGAGTGGACTTGCCGATCATAAACTTCAGAGAGATGAACCTCAAAGTATTCATAGTCATGTTATTATCGATCGCTGTGATCATAGTGAGCTTTTTACTGTGGATCGAATACAATATTCTACTATATCGCCATACTGATAATGGAAAAAAGAAGTCAAACATCATTCACCACCATGAATTAGCTCGCTACTTCAAAGTGAACCCCAACAACCTGGCAAATTGGCATCGTTCAGAACAGCTAACGATTCAATTAACAGAGCAAGGAAATATCCATCGCATAAAAGTATGAAAACTCATTACCATTGGTAAATTGAAAACTTCAGAATATTACCGTTTTTGAATTATCAAAAACGGTAAACTTTCCGGCAATGTTGCGCGACAATTTGTCACATGCCTCGAAGTACCTTCAGGCTATATAATGCTGAAATGAATCAACTTCAGATAAGCTTGGATCCAACTGCCGCACTCAACCTCCGTCGCCTTTTTATTCTGAGAAATATTGCCATTATTTTTGCACTGATAGCGATTATCATCGCATCTCAGGTATTGATGATGGCATTACCACTCTTACCACTGCTACTAATCATTACCATTCATGGTGTAATAAACACCATAACCTTGTTACGAATGAGAAAACCACATCCGGTTTCATCGCGAGAGTTTTTTGTACAACTGGTATTGGATACGTTAATCCTCTGCGCACTGCTCTATTTTACTGGCGGTTCGACCAACCCTTTTGTCTCACTTTTTCTGTTGCCGCTGATTATTGTTGCATCCATTCTTCCGCAGCACTTCACTTGGGCAATGGCAGTGTTGACTGCCGGTTGTTATAGTTTGCTGGTCTATTTTTATCAGCCACTCCCTCACGCACATATCAAACACGGCATTGATTTTGACCTGCATGTAACGGGCATGTGGTTCGGCTTTCTTTTAAGTGCAGGTCTGATCGTGTTCTTTGTAGTGCGCATGGCCAATAGCCTGCGAGAACGAGATAGCATTTTAACCGAAGCACGTGAACAAGCGTTACGTGACCAACACCTTGTCGCATTAGGCACTCTGGCCACCGGAGCCGCTCACGAACTCGGCACACCGTTAGCCACGATGGCCGTATTAACTGGTGAACTAAAGCGTGAACATGCGGACAACACGGATGTTGTTGAAAAAGCACGAATGCTGCGCAGTCAACTGGATCGTTGTAAAAATATACTTTCCAATATCACCGCCAGTACAGGGCAGGCTCGCCCCGAAGGAGGTCATCAACAGACCATTGATGACTATTTGACTCACGTAGTGGAGTTAATGCGAACGTCCCGCCCTGCAGCAAAAATCGCCTGCCAACTGAACGGCCCGAAACCATCACCAAAAATCCTGGCAGATAAAACGCTCACTCAAGCACTGCTTAACATCCTCAACAATGCTGCCGACGCTTCTATTGATAAAATTGAAATTGAAGGATGCTGGAACAGCAAGCAACTCACTGTGGTAATTCAAGATCGGGGAACAGGCCTAACCCCAGAAGTTCTGGCCGCAGCCGGAACACCTTTTTTTACAACCAAAACCAATGGCCAAGGCCTGGGGCTCTATTTGGCCTATGCGGTTATAAACCGTTTTGGTGGAAAGGTGAGTTTATTTAATCGAGAAGGTGGTGGTACAAAAGTACTCATTACGCTGCCACTGGAAAATATTGAAATCAATATATGACAAACTCTCTCACTGACCTTCCTTCCCTGCTATTAGCTGAAGATGACCCACTATTTTGCCAAGTGATGGGAGACGCTTTGAGTAAACGCGGTTTTAATGTACAACGGGCCCATAGCGTTGATGAGGCTATCGGGCTAATTGAAAAAACAGTACCTGAGTATGCAGTGGTAGACCTCAATATGCCAGGGCCATCCGGCCTTGTATTGATCAAACACCTCATTGCCATTGATCCACACACAAAAATCATCATACTCACTGGTTTCGCCAGTATCACAACCGCAATTGAAGCCATCAAACTGGGAGCTATTCACTACCTGTCAAAACCTGCCGATGCTGATGAGGTCATTATGGCTTTCTCCCGAGGAAAGCAAGGGGATACAGATGTCAAAGTTGCCACACAACCTCTCTCCGTCAACCGCATAGAATGGGAACATATTCAGAAAGTACTCTCTGACCACAATGGCAATATCTCTGCCACCGCTCGCGCACTCGGTATGCACCGTCGAACGCTGCAACGGAAGTTGCAAAAGCGACCACGTTTGAAATAGCTCACAGAAACCCCCAGGTTACACATATGATTGCACTTGAACTTTTTAAATACAACGCGTTACAGTAAGTCATTCAAAATATTACGGCAGGTGATTTACTATGGATTTCTCTGATTTTATAGCCAAATACGAAGTCACTATTCGCTTGAGCTTTTTTTTCGGTATTTTTATCTTGATGGCACTTTGGGAAATCAAAGCACCGCGCCGAGCACTCACCATATCCAAGCTAATGCGCTGGACTAATAATTTAGGTCTGGTCTTTCTGAACAGCATTATTCTTCGTTTACTTTTCCCCGCTGCGGCGGTAGGTATGGCTGTTTTCACTACTGATAACGGATGGGGCCTTCTTAATTATTTCGACGTCCCTTTTGCATTGGCTGTAATCATTTCCATAGTTTTCATGGATTTCGTTATCTATCTACAACACGTTTTGGTGCATGCCGCTCCCACTCTGTGGCGATTACACCGCGTACACCATGCAGACCCCGATTATGATGTCACTACGGGCACACGCTTTCACCCTATCGAGATTATTCTTTCCATGCTTATCAAATTTGCCACCATCGTGGTATTAGGACCCCCTGTCGTTGCTGTAGTGGTATTTGAAATCATATTGAATGGCATGGCCATGTTTAACCATGGCAACGTGAAACTTCCACTGGGATTGGATCGAATATTACGCCTTATCGTTGTGACACCCGATATGCATCGAGTCCATCACTCCGTAGAAGACAATGAAACCAATAGTAATTTCGGTTTTAACCTCTCCCTCTGGGATCGACTCTTTGGTACTTATATTGAACAACCGCGCGATGGGCACGAGAAAATGAAGATCGGCATCCATAAATACCACGACCCAAAACAAGTCTCCTGGTTATCTGGAATGTTAACTCTTCCCTTCATAGGAAAAATTACGGGCTATGCCATCAATAGACGTGAATGGAGCAAGTCTGACGAATCATAGTTCATAAAACTGAACAAGCAGGAAAACCTGCCTGTTCAGCCTAATACAGCAACGCTGTAACGTGAGACATTACTTGGCTACTTTGGAAATAGTCGCTTTTTCCAGCAACAATGGATACATGTAACCGCCACCAAAATCATGATCGACTGCGACTATTCCAATAACAGTAATTTCGTCACCGACCTCGGCTGTATCCTGACTGGTGATAGTCAGACTACCTGTTTTGTTTTCACCAGTACCATCCTGAATATGAACGAAGTTTTTCTGCATGATCTGGTTATTAACTTTAACAACCTTACCTGTTAATTGAACTTTCTGACCTTTTAACTCAACTTTTTCTTTATGTAACGCTTCAATCGTCTTCTTCACAGGTTCCCCAGCGGTCACTGACATCGCACCAAAGCAAACCAATAAAGACAAAAGGGTAATAGAAATAATACGAGACATGGACTTTTCCTCTATTTGTAATTGTTGTTGTAGTGTAAGAAATCAAGAGTATAACAACAACTCGTTTATTATGATCAACCCCTACATTTCAATGTGCTAAAATAACGCCATTATTTATATTTTTCTGGATAAGGTGACAAGGAGGTGTCATAACAGCCTTTATTCAATACAAACCCATTGAGGTAGAACTATGCGCTGGAGAGGCGGAAGACGTAGCAGCAACATCGAAGATCGGCGCGGCAGAAGAATGAAACCCATGCGGCGCGGCACAAAAATCGGGGGTGGCGCTACCATTATTGTTCTTCTGGTCAGTCTGTTTCTGGGGGCTGATCCACAAATGCTTCTCAGTGCGCTCGGTGGCGTGGAAAGCCCGGGAATATCAAACACGCCTTCCGGATCCATAACAGACGGCGCAAGCATTGACCCTAATGATGAAACAGCTAACTTTGTTTCTGTAATCCTCGCCGATACCGAAGTAACGTGGCAAAAAATCTTCGCTCAGAGCGGCAATCGTTATCAGGAGCCAAGGCTCGTCCTGTTTACCGATCAAGTGCGATCCGCCTGCGGCACAACCTCTTCTGCTTCCGGTCCCTTTTATTGTCCGGGAGACAACCAAGTCTATATTGATCTCGGCTTTTTCCGTCAATTGAAGCAAATGGGCGCACCGGGTGACTTTGCACAAGCCTATGTCATCGGCCATGAAATTGGTCACCATATTCAAAATATTACCGGCATATCTCAAAAAATACGTAGTATGCAGACACGTACCGACCGTGCCGGAGCCAACGCCTTATCGGTGAAACAGGAGCTTCAGGCCGACTGCTACGCCGGAGTCTGGGCATATCACAGCAATAAAGATCGCAATATGCTCGAAGAGGGCGATGTTGAAGAGGGCCTCAGAGCTGCGGCGGCGATTGGTGATGATGCACTCATGCGTGATGCCGGGCGCAGTATCCGGCCAGAATCTTTCACCCACGGCTCATCAAAACAACGTATCAAGTGGCTCCGTATTGGTTTGGAAACTGGCTCACCTGATGCTTGTAATATATTTTCCAACAGCTAAAACGTGGAGTTAGACACATGATGATAAAACACTACCTTGTCTCTCTGATTCTCATCACCACGTTTTTAAGTGGCTGCGCTGTCAACCCTGTCACAGGCAAAAAGGAGCTCAGTCTGGTATCGGAAGCGCAAGAGCTTCAGATCGGTGCTCAGCAGTATGCACCACTCAGACAATCTCAGGGAGGTGATTATGCTGTTGATGCCGTATTGACCAAATATGTCAACGAGGTCGGACAAAAGCTGGGCGCTGTCAGTGACAGAAAGCTTCCTTATGAATTTAAAGTGCTGAACAACTCCATTCCTAACGCCTGGGCACTGCCTGGGGGAAAAATTTCGATTAACCGAGGGCTGCTGACCGAACTCGGCAGTGAAAGTGAATTGGCGGCCGTATTAGGGCATGAAATCACCCATGCAGCGGCAAAGCATGGCGTACGAAGCATGTCCCGAGGCATGTTATTACAAGGCGCTATGATGGCAACCGTCATCGCTAGTCAAGGCAAGGATTATGCCCAACTGGCTCAAATGGGTGCGGGTATTGGCGCACAGCTTATCACCACAAAATATGGCCGCGATGCGGAACGTGAATCGGATTATTATGGAATGCACTATATGTCCCGCGCGGGCTACGACCCACAAGGGGCAGTGGATCTGCAAAAAACCTTTGTCAAACTCTCCGAAGGCAAAAAATCGGATTGGTTAAGCGGTCTGTTCGCCAGCCACCCTCCTTCTCAGGAGCGTGTGCAGAACAACATTGAAACGGCCACGCAGTTTCCTGCTGGCGGAGAACGCGGCACCGCTCAATTCCAAAAAGTCATGGCGCACCTTAAAAAGACCAAACCCGCCTACGAAGCCTATGATAAAGGGCGCATCGCCCTGGCAGATGGCAAATCCGGACAGGCTCGCAGTCTCGTTAAAAAAGCTATTGCTATTGAACCCCGCGAAGGCCACTTTTATGCGCTATTAGGTGATATTGATCTAAAAGCCAAAAATCTGAAGAGTGCAAAAAGCAGTTACGACAAAGCGGTGGGACTCAACGACCAGTTTTTTTATTACTACCTGCAACGTGGGCAAATTCACGAACAGTTGAGACACACTGCACAAGCCCGGAAAGACCTGGAACAAAGCATCAAACTATTACCAACCGCGAACGCCTACCACTCACTGGGTAATATCGCCCAGCAAGAAGGACGAATAGATGAAGCAAAATCTTATTATGCCAAAGCTGCCACAGAAAAAAGTGATGTTGGCCAAAAAGCTTTCAGCTCACTATTAGAGCTGGATCTTGCTGACAATCCAAAAAATTATATCTCAGTGCGAGCAACCGCAAACCGCAATGGTCGAGTATTTGCACAGATTAGAAACCCGACCCCCAAAGATGTAAAGAATGTACTCATCGCCATACAGTTTCGAGATGCAAAAGGGCGAATCCGGCAAACCACACAACCACTGCACAGCACATTACGTGCAGGTAGCAGCAAAACTGTTGACCTGGGTTTTAAGGTCGTTGATGCAGCTCAATTACGCACTATCCGCACAACTGTCATTCGTGCGCAATTAAAATAACCACATACTGCTTGCCGAACAAATTACATTTCTATAATATTAGAAACTATGAATATAGATATCCAGCCAAACAAAGTTCAACAAGCCGTTGAAGGGTTAAAAGGGCTCAGCCACGAAACCCGACTATTGATATTGTGCCACCTTGCCCAGAATGGTCCAATGACGGTGAATGAATTAACTAAAATAACCCAGTCGTCTCAATCCGGTGTATCGCAGCATTTATCAAAAATGCAAAATGCCGGCTGGGTCACGTTCGAAAGAGATGGTGCAAGCAAACGCTATCAAATTGCCCACGAAGATCACCTGAAATTATTAGAGGCTTTGCATAAGATTTTTTGTTAGTTTTACTTTGTCATATTATACCCGTAGCCCTGAGATCGCCTGGAGCGTTTTTCTGGAGAGACACTTAGAAGTCTATTAAAATGGTATTTCAACAAGGAGTATTTTTATGAACCACCATCACAAGAAGCTGCTTTCAGTTTTAATCGCATTAGGCTTAGCCAGTGCATCAAACGTGGCATTCACTTCTGAAATAACGGATCGTGAGCAAGCGGCACAACAAGCATCAATGCAGCTGATAAAACAGCTCGGCAGCGCACTTAAAAAAGAGATGGCAACTCATGGGCCAGAAGCAGCTATTAGCGTATGCAAAGATCTCGCACCGAAAATTTCAGGGGAAATTTCACGAAAAAATGGCTGGCAGGTCACTCGTGTCAGCAGCAAAGTTCGCAATCCCTTGCTAGGTATGCCTGATGCATGGGAGCGCAAAGTGCTGGCTGATTTTGAAATAAGAGCAAGCAAAGGTGAAAAGTTTTCTAAAATGACATTCAGTGAAACGGTTGAAGAAAGCGGTGTACGCTATTATCGCTTCATGAAACCCATCGGCACAAAGCCCGTTTGCCTCACCTGTCACGGCAGTCTGGATAAAATACCCGATGAGCTCAAAGCCAAATTAAGTGCGGACTACCCAATGGATCAAGCCTTAGGTTACCAGGCTGGGGAGTTACGTGGCGCTGTGAGTATCAAGCAACCGATGAATATTCCGCTTCGTCCATAAGCTTTACTCTGATAATCCTAATGCCGTCAGAACTGTCCGAACTTGTCGGCCATCTTTATAATCTTCATTGAGCCTTATAATGCCGCTGCTATTGATGATAACCGTAGTACCCATACTCCCCTTGAAAGCATTGAATAGCGCTTGATCACTATCGGTTAATACAGTAAAACCGGCATAACCGTTGGCTAATTGTGATGCACGGGAGGCTGATATCGAACCCGTGACATAATCAACCACAAGAAAGCGTATATTAGGGAAGTCTTGAATTAAATGAGTACGAATATGATCCATGTGGCTGTCACAGATTGGGCACCACATTGTAAAGTAGAGAACAACACCATTAGACAAGGCTAGCTCGTCAGCAAGGGTATGACTACTGTTTTTACTGTCTATCGCCGTAAAATCGGGGGCTAACTGGCCTGGCTGTGAACCGATAGAACCTGTTTGCACTACGGGGCGTTTATCGTCACTGGATGGTATCAGATCATCCGTGATCTCCTGGCACCCCGTCATCATGAATAAAATGGCCAATAAACAGGATGTAATTCCAGGCTTAACGTAATGCATGGCTGACTCCGAGTGTAATTACATTGGTTGTAGGAAAGTTTTCACCCCAGCCATCACGGTTAATCGTATGACTCCAGGTTGCTTTGAAAACCCAGCTCTGATCCATGGTCGCATAAGCCGTTGTCAATGCAAATGAGCGCTTTTTAAATCCATTGGTCGAATCGGTATAACCATTAATCTTGCCCTCTTCTTCTTGCAGGTGTGAGAGCGCAAGCGTGTAGGTCAATGAATTCATGGAAGCCAAAAATTGTGTGTAACCGAAAGAGAGAGTGCCCAATAAACGGTCTCCCAGGTTTTTGTCATAAGGCTCTATATATTTACCGTATTCACGGTTGATTGAGCGTTCAAGATACTTTCCATAGGAGAGTAAAATAGAGGCATTCCAAGGATAGATCGTTTTTTCCAGCAACATCGTGCCATCAAAACGGTAAAAACCACGACCGGTAATATCAAAGTTATTTGATACGTCATCGTAAGGGGAAACCCCTGTGGGTGCTGTTAGTGTCACACCGAAATAGGCTGCTGGCCTTAGATCTTCCAATGAATTTACTTTCCAGACACAGGTCATACCATCAAATGCTTCGTACCATAAATTGAATCCGGTATCGCCAAGTCCGTTGGTTTTCATATTCAAACCGCCGTACTGATTGTCATTCCAGGCATAGGGTACGGTCACACTCGCTTGCCAACGAGATGACAGTCGATGGGCGTAACCGAGATTCAAACGGTATTGACTCAAACTGGAACCCGGCGGATCATTAATGTGATCACCTTCTTTATTCCAAAAACCATCGTATTTCTCAATATCGATGGATGCATCAACCATCGCATTGGCAAGCTTTGGTAAAATCAGCGATGAGGCTGAACCGCCACCGCAACAAGAGGCTGCATGAACCGTAGAGCTAAACAGTAAAAAGCTCCCTCCAATAAAGAGGGAGGAAAAAGGTCTCAATAAGAATATAAATTTCATCAAGTCACCAACCAGTTACATTGACATGGCTGATCTGCCGTCGGGTGTCACACTGAATTTTGCATAGTGATTATTCGTATCATCAGTGGCTGGCTGTGCATTAGGCGAATTACCATCTGTGGTTTTTTGTTCGCCTTCAATATCAAGTTTGACGTAGATCATACCTGCTTCACCATCGTTCAGGCCGCTGATATTACTCGCGATCCAATACCCCTTATGACCCTCTTTTTCTGTAGCATCCACCCAATTACTGGCATCTGTGGAGACCTTGACCGACATCGTAATGATGGACAGTTCATGATTCATATCACCGCTATTCAGTGTGCTTCCTGTAGAAATTGCAGGGAAGTTCATCATATTTTCTTTAGCTGCAATAAAAAGTTCAAAGTGATGATTATCGGTCATACCGGTGAGTTTGCTTTTGAACAGGAAGTAGGTACGATTTTCTGTTTCATTGTTCGAATTCATAGCGCTGGAAATTTTGTCATTCTGGCCTTTGAGTCTGACCTGCGCGGTATCATCCATTGCCATTTTGACTGCCGGATGAAAAGTGGCTTGTTCACCGTCCTGACCACCGATCATCACTTTTAACTCCCAAAACCCCATAGACATGCCATTCATCATGATAGAAGGCATCAGATAATAGAGGGTACAGCCATATTCACCGTTCGTTATACTTTCGTTGCACGCGGCTTCGAATGGTGTGCTGTGTACCATATTATTCATATGCATTTTTGGTTTGATGGAGACATCGAGTCCCGTCTGCAGTGTTCCACCCGGATCGCTGACTTTAAGAGTAAACTCGGTTTTACCATTGATAGCGCCATACATACTGGGAATGTATTCAATACTGTAACTGTCGGTCATGGCTATTTTGGCAAAAGGAAGCAGGCCAATATCATTATTTGCCAAACCACTGGCATCATGTGTTCCATTTCTAAAACGGACTAATGCCAAACCAAAACGGTTTTGAATGTCGGCAGGCAAGATCATCGAAGTGCCATTAATAGTGATGGCACCAGAAGCCGCCTGGCCATCCAGTGAACCCACGGAAAGATCATCCGCCAGCGCAGAAAAAAGAGCAAACTGCTCACTACTTGAAAGACCCAAATCACTGGCCAACTGGCTGAATGTTGCTGCTCTTAAACCCGCTCGCAAACTTGCGTTATCAGCTCCATCAGCGGGTTGGGTCACATCGGTCGGAGCTACAGTTAAGTCGGGTGTGAAACCAAATGCAGCTTCAAACTGTGTTGTAGCTTCTACTACTGTTTTACTATGACGAGTTATCAGGTCGTGGATGATTGTGCTGGCCGGTGTGATATGTATAGAACTGCCCATGCTGGATGTGCCGCCCGTAATATATGCCGCCATGGTTCCCGCAACGCTATTGGTCTGACCCGTTGCTTCATCGGTGAAAGTCCCTCCCGTGCATTTTACGATGAGATCCTCCGTCGATCGATCACTGGGCAGAGATATACTGTAGTTTCCTGTTGCAGATGTGGTGAAGGGGTCGGTTATTTGATCATCGTTGCTATTTTTTACTTCACAACGTGCGCTGCTCACTGCGGAAGCAAAAACTGAACCGCTCAGTGTGATTGATCTATCTTCTGTATTATCATTTCCTGATCCACCACAGGCAGTGAGCAGCGTGATCAAAAAAATTCCTACCCACTGCGGCCGATTAAATATCTGTTCCATTAATTTCATAGCCTTTGCTCTCTTTATATACAAAGTAGTATTTTGAAAAGAGTACAAAGGTTAGCGATAAAGTTCCGTCTCGGGAAGTGACAAAATGTCGCACTGCTTTATCAATATGTTTATTGTGTTCCAGGGTAGTACATCAGCTTTTAATATTTTATGGCCTTACTGAACGAATACTGAACCTCGGCAAATACCCGATCATTATCCGACAAAGCATCCATAATCGGTTTATCGCCACCGATATAATCCACCACACCCATGGTGGCCATCAGGCCATCACTGATGTCGTAATTCACCCATAAACGCTGAAAGCCGCCATCGTTACCGCGACTGCCAAACAAGCTGATGAGCCACGTCACATCGACCGTATCATGATTGAATGAGCGAGTGATGCGCAGTGCGGTTTGCACTTCATTTTCACGAACAAAATCAGCCGGATTTATCATTTGATCTTCGTAATTCTTGATGTGACGATTCGCCATTTCCAGAGAAATAGAGGTATCTTTAAACCCCATGTACTCCACTCCTATCAGCAGATCCCGGCGGCTTTTTTCATTTTGAGTAGTGTTGTACTGAAGGCCATCCAGCGTGGCAAGCTCTGCTTTGAATAACCAGCTTCCAGCCGTAAAGTTCACTGCAGCACCGAGCATACGGATTCGGCCGTAGCGACGAACCGTATTGTTTTCCTCAAAGTGCCAGCGACTATCGAGCACATCAGCCGCATACAGTGAAAGATCCCAACCCTGAAACATGCCATTTAAGGCCAACCCATACTGGGTGTTATCCAAACTTTGCCTGGGCGTTTCATCGTCAGGAAAAACAAAGCCCACGGGAAAGGGGAAAACATCCAAGGGTAAAAAATCACTGCCTTGTGCCGCTTCTTTAGGGGCTCTGCTTTCATGAATGATTAAAGCAGAAAGATTCCAGACACCACCGGGATAATAGTCAAAGCGACTGGTGAATATCGGCAAACGCAAATCCTCTATATCCGTCATGCCCGGTTCACGATTATCCAATGGATTGATGATGTCGGTAATACGAATATTGTCAGATTTTCCCCATACGACTGTTTGCCGCCCCAGTTTAAAGTCCAGTTGCCTGGTTACTGAGCCTTGAAGCCATGCTTCGACAATTTCAGCTTCACTTTCATAACGGTCCAGTACATCATCGGTGTAATTACTGCGTCCATTGATTTGATACGTCAAATCATAAAACGCTTTGCCTTCAATACGCGCTTTCCAATGCTCATTAAGACGGATATCCAGTTGCAGATCCAGCTTATTTTTTGCACGAGACAAGCCTCGGTAATCACTATTCTCCTGAACAGGGGCATCATGTGCATAATTAAAAGAAGATGAGAAAGTATAAGCGCCGCTGAGTTTATAGGGACTTTGTTGCTCTAATGATTGCTGCGGAACGTCTAGAACAACCGGAACGTCTTCCTCAAAGCCTCCCATTAAATCATCAAGTGATTCATCGACCGCATACACAACCCCTGACACCATCCATAAAACGGGAATAGCCCATCGAAAAGTGATCACTTACAGCCCCTTTTCCAGGGTTCGGATACTAAAATAGGATTCACTCAGATCCTGATTGAATTTAATGTTACTCAAGCTTAATACGGTTGTGTGAAGGCGTTCTTTTCCTTTCATCGTTTTCATTTCAATTTCAGTCGCCACCCAGATACCGTCAATTTGTTCCAGCTTTTTTACATCCATGTATTTCTTTTTATTGCCTTCACTGGTGATATGCAGTGCACGAACCACCACAAAGTTATCCTGACGAACAAACATCCACGATTTTTTATAACCCGTTTCATCGACTATTTTTTTAGTTTTAGGCACAGACTCCATTACCCAGACTTTATGCCCTCCAACTTCCTGCTCTTTCACCAGCTTATAGTTATAATCTTCGATATTGCGCGAAGTCATATCCGAGTAGCTGAAATCTGAACCCATGAAGCTGCCACTTTTATCACTGGAGGCAATGCGTTTGGTCTTTTTCAGTGCAGGCAGATAGAGCCACTGATCATCATCGCGCTCACCGTCATAATCAAAGGTTAAAAAGCCAGTGTTACGCACATCCGCAGGTGTTTGGAAAAACAGCAGTTTCAGATCATCGTCGCCTCTTTTTTTACTATAATTAAGCATGGTGCGCTGACGTTGATGGCCGCGCTTATCAATCAAGGTCATCTTCATATCGAACTTTGAGTTATCACCCGTATCGCGAATATCCACCTGATGAGCAATTTCATCCGCCGTGATCGCTTGCACTTGCAATGAAACAGACAGCAGACCGAAGAGCACTCCGCTGATTAATCTCTTGTTTACTTTTATAGTCATAATGTTGCCTCACGGTTGTGTTTATTACGGTAGATCAAAACCATCAATGCCGGAGCCAATAAAAAATCTGCCAGCAACGCAACCACAATAGCTATACTGGTGAGCAAACCAAAGTTAAGCAGGTTGTTCATGGAGGCAAAAATGTAGATAAAAAATCCGACACTCAGCACAATACTGGTCACTAACATCGCTCGCCCTGTACTGGTTAACGTCTGTCGAATGGCTTGCTCAACATCGTGACTGTCATCGTAATAACGTTTGAAGTTATGCATAAAATGAACGGTATCATCGACGGCCATACCAATCACAATCGCGCCAATCAACATGGTAAAAAGGTCTAGTGGAATATTAAAAACCACCATCACGGCTAAAACTGAAAAAATCGGTATCAAATTGGGAAACATACTGATCGCCCCCAGTTTAACGCTGCCCAGCATCGCCATCATCATTAATGCAATTGCAATAAAAGCAATCAAATAGCTGTAACCTGAACTATAGATTGCGGCACTGATCGTCTCCGCCAATAAGGGAATCATGCCCGTCATTGTCACTGTAGCTTTTCCGGCAAACAATGTGTCTGCTTTATTTGAAACATCATTGAGCAAACCATGATAATCAATAGAATCAATCCACGGCACTTTGATGGTCATACGAGCTTTGCTGAATCGTGAGTCGACCCAATCTTCCAGGTCATCTGAACCACTGTTTTCAAAGAGTAAAATCTCCTGTGCAATCAACTCGGAATCGTGTGGAATGGCATAAAATTCTTTCCGATTTTCATTGAGTGCCTGATGAATCTCTTTAATGATATCGCTCAACGACACCGCTTTCCCAACAAAATAAAGGTCGGTTTTTATGCTCTCGGCATAGCGCCCCAACTCATCCAGCCCCTGCAAAACATCAAGATCATACAGGCCATTTTCTTTGCCCGTATCAATCACCAGTTCCATTGAAATGGAACCCTGCATTTCATGGTCAATCACTTCTGTGGCGACACGAACAGGATGATCTTCAGGGAACCATTTCAACGGGTCATGTGAATAGCGCAGTTGTGAAGCCGATGCCAACGCCACAATAGCAAACAAGACAGAAATAATGACAATTTTACCCGCATGTTTTACCGAAAAGTGACTGAACCAGACCAGCATCTCTTCCATACGGTCATGATGTCCTGTCGCTGTTTTCGGCTTTTTCTTTGCCTTGACAGGAAAGATACTCAGCAAAGCAGGCAATAGTATCAAGGTAAAGGCCAGCACAATCAGTACCCCGATACTGGCAAATATCCCTAACCTGGCCACCGGTGCCACCGTTGAGAAAGAAAATGAAGCCAGGCCTGCGGCGGTGGTTAATGATGTCAGCGTAATCGCCAGCCCGGAGTGCCCCAAAGTATGAGCGATGGCTTCGGCCTTATTGTGATGAGTATCGTAATGATGATAGAACATCGCCAACAAATGAATGGATGCCCCCACGCCCACTGCCAGTAAAAATGAAGGAATGATCTGCGTCATCGTTTGAATAGGAATACTGAAATAGGCCATCAATCCCATGGTGCTCATCACCGAAATCAATACTGTCAGAATAGGTAGAATAATGCCTGATGCCCGCCTAAAGAGTATGGCTAAAAAAATCAGTATGGTGACCATGATCATGGCAATAAATTTAGCCATATCTTTCGCCATCGAGCGTTTCAATTGATCGGTCACACTGGGGGAGCCCGCACTGTAAATAACAAAATCATCGCTTTGATACTTTGCGATAATTTTCTCAACCGCTTGTACCATTTCACTATTTTCAGCGTCGCTGAGAAACGCTTTAGGCGTGTCGTTGATTGCCAGCTCATCAAAACCTGCAAACAGTTCATCTTCACTAATTTCATCGACACTGTAAGTATTCGATTCCAGAACAATTGCGGTGAATGTCCCCACCTCATTAATCACCAAATTGGTTAATAGCGGATTGTTTAGAGCCTTTTGGCGAATCGCCTCCAGCTCAATTTCATTTTCAGGCCAGTGTTCGAACAGATCTTCAACAATCAGGCTCTCTTCATTGCCTGTGGTACTGCGTGCGTTAATTAAACCTGTAATATCGTTGAGGTAAGGTACATTCTCTGCCAGCTCGGTTTGTAAATCACGCAGTTTTTCCAGCACTGTAAATTGAAAAATCCCCGGCGTTTTAATCGCGACGACTATTTTTTCATCTCGACCAAACTGGTCGCGAAATTCATTGTAAGTAACGCGCGCAACATCGGTTTCATGAAGAAAACCTTCAGTAGAGGTGTCAACAGTTGTTTTGGGTAAGAAAGATGCCAATATTAAAAACGGAACCAGTATCATCACCAAGAACAGATATTTTTTTCTGTAAATGACAAACCCCAGATTTTCAAAACCTTTTTCTATTCTATTTCTAATGTTTGTCATGGCAGGACTCCAGTTAAATAGTCAATTGATCTATATTTCAGCGCTGGCCGTTAAAGTGTTCCTGAAATTTTTTTCGGAAATTTTGATGACAATTCAAACAGCTCTGTTGCAGTATCGCAAATTCTGAGATCACCCTGGCACCATCATGATCAGCAGCAGCTTTTGCTATGATACGTGCGGTTGCATGTGTTTTTTTATCGTAGTTTTTGAATTTACTTTTATCGCTGCCGAGAAAAGACATAATGCGCATTCTCTCACTCATCGGGGGGCGTGGGTGATCCGCAATATGCAGTGCCGACTTTTCGACTTCCGACCAGTTTTCACTGACAATACCTGTGGTGATATTTTGCATCTCCTGCCCCAGATTCACCATCGCCTCCAATAAGGTTTTTGGCTGACCAGGTTCAGATGATGATGGTGTTTCAGCAATAACTTGACCCGACAGAGTCATGACTGCAAAGCCAGCAGCGAAGGTCATTCTTTTAAACAATCTTGTTTTCATTTTTATACCTGAAATTTCAATTAATAACTATATTATAATATAGTTATTAAAAATCTACGATGCGGCAAATTACCGCATCCATTTTATTCCTGAATTCATTATTAATCATCCAAAACCCGACACCGCAATTTTTTCGTTTGACCTCTTTGTGTTGTGCTATCGGGTTGTTTGAGTTAACCCTTGTCACAACAAGATTTAACCCCGCACTTTTTCAAAATGGTCTCCATCAAACACCACTTTGTAATGCCTGATTGAAACAGATTGGCTCCCACAAAAAGCGTAAACCAGAGCCACGTAGGTTCACTTAAAACAACTCCGTTATAGATGCTTGAAAGCACCACAGACAGCATGATAAAAAAACCTGCAATAATGTGAATGATCCGATCAGTTGTCATAACAATTTCCTCATTAATTTTAATTTATCTAACATTTTTCTTCGGTCAAAGGTTTGTCTTTTTGCCATAAGTAATAGATCACGGGAACAATAAACAGCGTTAGAATCGTCGCGGCCAATGTACCAAAGGCCATCGAGACTCCAAGCCCACCAAACACAGGGTCACTGATCATGATGGATGTACCCGCAATCACCGCCAATGCCGTGAGCAATATGGGGCGAGCACGCGCCGCGCCCGACTCCAGAACGGCATCACGAACGGAGTACCCTTTCTGTCGGTAATCCAGAATAAAATCGATCAGCAATGTTGAATTGCGCACAACGATCCCGGCCAGTGCGATCATGCCGATCATCGAAGTGGCCGTGAATGGTTGCCCCGTGATCATATGTCCGGGGAAAATACCGATCATCGTCAACGCAGTCGGCGCAATCACCAGCATCGGCAACATAAACTGCCCGTAATATGCCACCATCAACAGGTAGATCAGCACCAGTGCGACAATAAATGCAGCGCCCATGTCACGAAACACATCCAGCGTCAGGCGCATCTCGCCATCCCACAACATGTGATAGCCAAACGTATCTTCAGGCGCGGTGTCAGTAAAGCGCATTCCACCTGTTTTCAGCGTAACGCCTGGCACGATCTCCTGGCCATCCAGAATGCTATCCATCTCAAGCAACGGATAAACCTGCGAGCCTTGTCTGGGCTCACCGGAAACGTAAGTGACAGGGTGCGCATCTTTACTGTAAATGGGCTTCGCTGCGATCACTTCCTGAATCGTTGCGATGGTAGAAAGTGAAACCGGCCCACTTTTCCCTGACACATAAATACGGTTCAAGTCCGATGCTTGAACTCGATATTCACGCGGCAACCGCACATTAATCCGTACCGGATAACGCGCTTGATCCACATGAATCGCACCGATATCGTAGCCGCTCAAAAAATCACGCAGCACCTGTGAAACCTGAGCTGTTGCAATGCCTAAGCTCGCGGCCTTCTCTTTGTCTACATCAATACGAAATTCAATCTGATCATCACCCACTGAATCATCCACATCGACGACATCATAGGTTTGCTCAAACCGCGCTCTCACCTGTTTGGCAATTTCACGCTGAGTCTCGTAATCCGGCCCATAAATTTCGGCTAACAATGTAGCTCGAACCGGAGGCCCAGGCGGGTCTTCAACCAATTTGATATTTGCATCGGGATGCTGCGCATACACGCTCGCCAGGCGATCACGCAGCTCCAGAACGATCCGGTCTGATTTGATATTGCGCTCAAGTTTATCCACCAGATTGACTCGAATTTCAGCCAGATGAGGCCCTTGGCGAAAGGTCGCTCCACGCAGAATTCCGTTAAAATCAATCGGCCCTGCCTGACCGACAAAGGTTTCATAATCCGTCACCATCGTATGACTGCGCAGAACATCTGCCACATCACGCGCCACCGCATCGGTAGTTTCAAGTGCCGTACCTTCAGGCATATCGATCACAATATTGAAGGTGTTTTTATTGCCCTTGGGCAACATTTTCAATTCAACCGTACCCGCCGTCATCGGCCCGTTAATTCCGCCCGGCCGAAAGAATTGCCAAACGGGCTGCCACATCGAAGCAACAAACAGAATTGCCACGACCACCCAGAAAATACGCCGAATAACAGGGCGATCAATCAATGGCTTTGCAATGCTCATATAAGTCCGGTAGACCCAGTCTTTAGGGTCTTCGTCCTTCTCCTCCATAGTCGGTTCGGGCATTTTGCAGGGCAACCAGCGCCGTGCGACCCAAGGGGTCAACATATAGGCAATCACTAAAGAGGCCGCCATCGCAACGGGCGTATTAAATGGAATCGGCCCCATATACGGCCCCATCATTCCAGTCACAAAGGCCATTGGAATAAAGGCGAGAATCACGGCAATGGTTGCAATAATCGTAGGTTTGCCCGTTTCATTGGTTGCGACAATAATCGCAGCGGCTTTCTCGGACATGGATAGCGCTTTTTTATGCAAGTGGCGGTGGATATTTTCAATCACCACAATGGCATCATCCACCAGCAGCCCCAACGCTAAAATCAGTGAAAAAAGCGTGATGCGGTTAATCGTCTGATCCGCAAGCAGACCGATGGCCAGCACGACAAACAGAATCAGCGGAATATTCATCGTCACAATCGTCGCTTCACGCCACCCGAGGAACAGCATCATGATGATCACAATAGAAATGATCGCAACCGCCAGATGTTCGATCAGTACATTGACCGCATCATCCGCCTGCTTTCCGGAGTCACGCGTGACATGCACCTGAACATTGTCAGGGATCAGATCGCCCTTCAGCGTTTCAAGCTTTTCAAGAATTCGCTCTGTGACAAAAACGGCGTTTGATCCCCTCTTTTTGGCAAAAGTAATGGAAACCGCAGGAACTTCCGGTTCCAGACTGTGAACAGAGTGCTCTGAAGCCAACCCGAAACCGATACGGTGCAATGTATCCATTTCAGCAGCGCCATCGCTCACATCCGCCACATCACGCAAATAAACAGGGTTATTATTCCATTCCCCAACGACCAGGCGTCCCACGTCATCAGCGGTTTTCAGGTAACCATCAAGCCAGATTTTAGCGACGCGATTATCACCCACCATATCGCCCACCGGCCCACCTGCATTGGCACTGACCAGCACTTGATGCAAGGTATCCAGCGGGATGCGATACGCCGCAAGACGAGCAGGATCCAGCATAATGCGAATTTCTCGATCACGCCCACCAATAGTGTTTGCCACGGAGACACCTTCCAGTGGAATAATCTGCTCTTTAACACGCTCGGCAAGCTGTTTAAGTAACACTTCATCCACATCATTCGATGACAGCGTGATCA
>CAYXVC010000003.1:32329-45570 GCA_964468225.1 uncultured Gammaproteobacteria bacterium | reverse complement strand
GCACCAATAAGATCATCATTGTATGTTTGAAATGATGCCTTGACAACTCTAAGAAAGTTGAAGAGGAAATGGATTTTTAAATAGAAAAAAGTCCACTTTAATCATACTCATGATAAGGTAGACATATTGATGCAATAGATGATGTGGTGATGCATGAGAACAACAATTCGACTTGATGACCAGCTTTTAGAAATGGCAAAACAGTATGCACTGGTTCATGGTAAAACATTTACGGCGATTGTCGAAGATGCTTTGCGAGAAAAATTAATGAGCCGTCCTCTTGCTAAAAAACAGCTGAAAATAAAGCTAAAAACAGTGAGTGGAAAGGGTGTTAATGCAGGAATTGATCTGGATGACTCTGCATCATTACTTGATGTGATGGATAATTAAAATGCTGTTGCCTGATGTTAATCTGCTGGTTTATGCGCACCGTGAAGATTCGCCTCATCATGCTCAATGTTTGGAGTGGTTGGAAGCTTTAATTAATTCTGATGAAGCATTTGCCATGTCTGAGTTAGTGTTGAGCGGTTTTTTACGGATTGTCACGCACCCAAAGATATTCAATCCACCCAGTGATTTGGAGGATGCCTTATCTTTTATTGGCCAAATTCGAAAACAACCCAACTGTATTCTCGTTTTTCCGAAAGAGAGGCACTGGGGTATTTTTACAAAGCTATGTAAAGAGGCGAATGCAAAAGGTAATTTGATTCCCGATGCTTATCATGCAGCACTTGCGATAGAAGCAGGTTGCGAGTGGATCACAACAGATCGTGATTTTAGTCGATTTTCAGGGTTAAGGTGGTCTTCCCCTAAATAAACCATTTCTAATAAAAACCAAATATGCTAGACCTTCTGTACCATAGTTTTTAACCAATAAATTACTCCGTTTTATCAGCTATTTTACAGCTACTAAAACCCAATAGTGCATAGGGTGGACACCAACTGATTAATGCAGTCAATAAAAGAACAAGACCAACAGCTCCCCACCAGCTTTGAAAATAAGCACCCGCACCAATAGCTGCTAAACCAATAATGATTCGTATGGTTTTATCAATACCGCCAACATTCTTTTTCATAACAATCCTCTTTCTTTGCATTTATAGATGAGTAACTATCACTTTAAAGGGTTTTACTGTTTCGGTATGTGACTAAGTCACTTTACCCAGTTTTTTTGAATGAGTGTATTGATGCAGTGATTGCACGTCAGGAATCAAAATCTCTTTGCGGCCTAAAAATAACAGTTTTTGCGCATCCAGAGTTTTTAAGGTACGGCTTACAACTTCACGTGACGTTCCCAATTCAGCCGCGATCTCCTGATGTGTGATTTTTAATGCAATATCAGTATTTCCTTGAGGCGCTGCTAAATGAACAAGGTATGCTGAAATACGTATATCCAGGCGTTCGAAGGCAACCTCCTCAAGCAAGGTAATCACATTTGCCAATCTTTTTGAGATCAAACCAAAAATGAAAGCGCA
Organism: uncultured Gammaproteobacteria bacterium; assembly: GCA_964468225.1. Lineage (GTDB taxonomy): Bacteria > Pseudomonadota > Gammaproteobacteria > JAADGQ01 > JAADGQ01 > S141-38. The sequence goes on along the minus strand of CAYXVC010000003.1, from coordinate 44,095 downwards.
CCAAACTTGAGATTCAGAAATCCATGCGCGAGCAAGATCAGCAGGAATAATGATCGCCTCAATGCCGCTATCCGCTTCTGCAATTGCAGGAAAATGGGAATCACTCATGATGCAGGATGCTGTAAATACACAGCTATCTCCAGAATTAATACGATAGAGCGTAATTTCACGACCGGATGCCGCAATTTTATAAACTCGTACTTCGCCGGATAGCACTAAAGCCAAATTTTTACAGCGGTCATTTTCTGATGCAATCAGATGCCCTTTGGGTAAACGAACAAACGTGGCGGCATTAAAAAACACCTTTTGAAGAGTCGGGGGCATATCATTAATGAATTGAAAACTCTTTAAAATAGCCTGTTTTTTATTGGGGCTATCGATCATTTTTATTGGCTCGAATCACTGTTATTCAGGTTGTTTTTCTTGTATCACCACTATGTTACGGATGATTGGCGTAATTTCCTCTGGACAGTAATGGGGTTTGGTATTTCAATGGCTACCAATCTATCTCAAATATTTTTTATGTGCGCCTGCCGCACTTTTCCCCGTCGATTAGTAGTTTAGCATATAGTGGTAATTTTTAGAGTGGCATTTGAAAAAGGTAGGCAAAGAAAAAATATCCCTATGAAAACATGATGACGCCTTATGATAAACTTAAATCATTGCCTGATGTTGAGTGCTATTGGAATATACTGAGATTGTAAAGTAATGCCTGATTTATTAATGCTGCAAAAAATGCGACGCTGGTATGCCAGCGCCATTGGTCAGCATGTACTGGAAACAGAGCAGGTATTACTCGATGAAGCTCTTTCCAGACTATTCGGTTACGAGTTACTCCAGATTGAACACTTAACGAGCAGGAATTTGCGCCAAACCAGCAAAATCAAACACCATACGGTTCTATCTACAGATACAAACCACCCCCCAAAAGCTATTAATGTGTATGGTCGTTATGATGCACTTCCCATCACCACCGATACTATTGATGTTGTTTTGCTTCATCACACTCTTGAACTCACACAATCCCCTAGCTTGGTTCTACGTGAAATAGATCGAATATTGATTCCTGAAGGACATATCGTTATTTGTGGATTCAACCCGTACAGCCTACTCGGATTGTGGCAAATATTTTCAAAACAAAAAACGAATGCGCCCTGGTGTGGCCATTTTCACGGCATATCTCACGTTAAACAATGGCTGAAAGAGATTGGCTTTGATATTATCGAACAACACAACTACTGCTTTCGTCCGCCACTTCAACAACAACAAATAATGAACAACCTGAAAATTCTCGAATCGACAGGCGCACGTTGGTATCCTCAATGTGGTGGTGCTTATATGTTAGTCGCAAAAAAACGAGTGATCACCTTCACACCGATCAAACCTCGTTGGTGGCCACAAAAAGTGCTAACTTCAAGCCTCACCCAACCCACATTAAGAAATAACAAAGAGTCATAACTATGGTTGAAATTTTTACTGATGGCGCATGCCGTGGTAACCCTGGCCCTGGAGGTTGGGGGGCAATACTCAGGTATAATGGCCATGAAAAAGAGATTTTTGGCGGTGAAAAACACACAACAAATAATCGTATGGAGCTCATGGCAGCTATCATGAGTCTGGAGTCGCTAAAAAAACCCTGTCAGGTTCAGCTCACCACGGATTCAAAATATGTCAAAGATGGCATCAGTCAATGGGTGGTGAATTGGAAAAAACGTGGCTGGAAAACGGCTAATAAAAAGCCTGTTAAAAATGATGATTTATGGCGTCGTCTTGATGCTGCAACAGCCACTCATGATATCGAATGGCTTTGGGTCAAAGGCCATTCCGGGCACCCTGAAAATGAAAAAGCCGATGAATTAGCCAATAAAGGGATTGATCAACTAGCGTTGTAAATTCCCCCTAAAAACTTTCTTGATACTCTATATAGACCCTCATGACAGAAGTAATAAACAATAAAAAAGCACTCGATAAACCTTCACCTGTGGGGGTTTTAATTACGAACCTGGGAACCCCTGATGCTGCGACACCTAAAGCCGTGCGTCGCTATTTAAAACAGTTCTTATGGGACCCTCGCATTGTAGATATACCTCGCATTCCCTGGTGGCTGATATTGCATGGTGTGATATTGCGTACACGACCGCGCCGCTCTGCGGCACTTTACAAATCAGTCTGGACGGAGGAAGGTTCGCCATTACTCGTGATATCACAGACACAAAAACATGCACTGCAAGAAAAGCTGGGAGATACATTTAAAGTTGAACTTGGAATGCGTTATGGCAATCCATCCATCCCTTCAGCGCTGGAAAAACTCAAGCAGCATGGTGTAAAACGCATCATTGTTTTGCCGCTATACCCTCAATATTCATGCACCACAACGGCATCCACTTTCGATGAAATCGCTCATACCGTAAAAACCTGGCGCAATCTCCCTCACCTGAATTTTATCAGCCGATACCACACGCACCCCAAATATATAAATGCGTTATGCAACTCAATTCAGGAACATAGGGAAAAGCACGGTCAAGCGGAAAAGCTAGTGCTCTCTTTTCATGGCTGCCCCAAACATCACCACACCCAGGGCGACCCCTACTATGATGAATGTCTGGAAACAGCACAAAGCGTTGCCCAGCAGCTCGATTTATCCAGACAACAATGGCTTGTCACCTTCCAATCGCGCTTTGGTCGTGCAGAGTGGTTAAAACCCTATACGGATGAAACGCTTAAAGAGCTTGCTCAGAATGGCATAAAAAGCCTTGATGTCATCTGCCCGGGGTTCAGTGCTGATTGCCTGGAAACACTGGAAGAAATTGCAGTAGAAAACAGAGAGTATTTTATTGAAAACGGGGGTGAAAAATACCATTACATTCCAGCGCTTAATAGCAGACAAGACTTCATAGAGGCCGCAGCTTCACTGGTTTTATCCCAAACCTAAACATTCTAAAGTAAAGATCTCCCATCCTTTGTCGATATTCATCATGACAAAGTATTCATGGAACAAAAGTGCATTCATTGATGCAGTAGCCCCTATAAGGAGATCACCTTGAGCGTAAAGAATATGCAGCTCATACTCGACTCAACTGACAAAGGTATCATTTGTATTGATACAACAGGTCACTGCACCTTTGTTAATCAGTCTGCACAAAAAATGCTGGAACGTACCGAGGCTGAGTTATTAGGCAAAGAGATGGCTCAGTTGATGTGCCAGACAACACCTGAAAAACAATGCCCTCCATCCCATGAATCACGAATTTTCAGTGTATTTTTAACTGGGAAAGGATGCACCATTGACGATGAAAAGATGTATCGCAAAAATGGTTCGTCGTTTCCCGTGGAATATTCATCCCTCCCCATCAAAAATAATGGAGCTATTGATGGCGCAGTCATAACATTCAGTGACATCAGTAAAAGAAAGAAAGCGGAAAAGAACTTATATCATGCTGCCAATTATGATGATCTCACCAAACTGCCTAACCGTCACCTTTTTCTGGACAGACTCCATCAGGCCATTATCCGTACTAAAAGGCACCACAATCAAATGGCGCTTGTGGTTCTCGATCTGGATCAATTTAAAAAAATCAATGAAACTCTAGGTCATGAAGTAGGTGATAAAGTCCTTCAAAAAGTTAGTTTACGACTCTCTGACTGCCTTAGAAAATGTGATTCTATTGCTCGCCTGTCCAGTGACATATTTGCAATAACATTGGAAAACATAAACAAAATAGATGATATCCATCAGGTTGTAAAAAACTTGCTTGATAATATCAGTGAACCTTTCCACATAGATAAGCATGAAATTTACATCACCAGTAGTGCAGGAATCAGCATATATCCGACGGATGGCACAGAACTCTCTCTATTACAGCGTAATGCTGAAGCAGCAATGTATAAAGCAAAGGAAGAAGGGAGAAATAGCTATCAATTTTATAAAACAGAGATGAATGAAAAATCCTATCAACGAATGATGCTGGAAAACAGCTTAAGACTTGCATTGGATAAAAATGAGTTTTTACTGCATTATCAACCTCAGGTTGACTTAAGAACTGGAAGAATTCTTGGTGCCGAAGCGCTATTACGATGGCAACACCCAGAACTTGGCCTTGTCTCTCCAGCAGACTTTATCCCGACACTTGAAGAGACCGACTTAATCATTCCTGTCGGTGAATGGGTATTAAAAACAGCATGTCAGCAAGCTAAAAAGTGGCACCAAAGCGGGCTGGGTGAAGAGCTTCGTATTTCAGTGAACCTGTCTAGCCGCCAATTTGTTAAACCGGGCATCATAGAGACAATAGAAAGAGTATTGAAAGAAGCAGAGATGAGCCCCCACCTGCTTGAGGTCGAGATTACCGAAGGCACTGTCATGCACAACATTCAAACCACGATTGAATCTTTAAGATCAATCAGCGCGATGGGTGTGCGAGTTGCGATTGATGATTTTGGTATTGGCTACTCTTCTCTTGCCTATTTGAAGCGCTTCCCTGTTGACACATTAAAAATAGACCGCGCTTTTATACGAGACCTCACCACTGACCCCGATGATGAAGCCATCACTTCATTGATTGTCGCTATGGCACGCAGCTTAAAGCTTGATGTCATTGCAGAAGGCGTAGAAACCAATAATCAACTATTATTTTTAAAAAGTACGGGATGCGATCATATTCAAGGTTTTTTATTCAGCAAACCACTTCCTGAAGATCAATTTGTAAAGCTCCTTAAAGATGATCACCGATTGTCATTTGAAACCAAGGATTTTTGCCATGTTATATAAAAAACTTTGATAAAACCCAGGAGGGACATCAAAATTATGGTAGTGGCTTGAAGTTGTTATTTATCATGTGCTGGTAATTTTTAGAGGTACCTTTCAATTAATGCGTATGCAGAATGATTATGAATGGATTCAAAGTTTTCTGATTCAACAGTATAAGAAAGAATGCGTGAGTCCTGATTTAAGCGGGCAGCGACATCACGTACCATATCTTCAACAAACTTTGGATTGTCAAACGCTTTTTCGGTCACAAACTTTTCATCAGGTCGTTTGAGCAGGCCAAAAATTTCACAGGAAGCTTCTTGTTCAATTAAATCAATTAGATCCTCAATCCATACAAAGCTTTGTGTGCGTACTTTTACCGTCACATGTGAGCGTTGGTTGTGAGCACCATAATCAGATATTTTTTTCGAACATGGACATAAACTGGTGACGGGAACCACCACTTTAATATCAACTGAACTCTTTCCTTTGGTGATTTCGCCATAGAGCGTCACATCGTAGTCCAGCATACTTTTTACACCACTCACGGGTGCAGTTTTACTGATGAAGTATGGAAAATTCATTTCGATATGACCCGAGTTTGCTTCCAGTCGTATAGCGACTTCTTGCAGCATATCATCGAATGATGCAATAGAAATTTCACGCTCCTGAGTATTTAATATCTCCACAAAGCGGGACATGTGTGTGCCCTTGAAGTTGTGGGGGAGATCGACATACATGTTGAAATTAGCAATGGTGTGTTGCTCTCCATCACTACGATCTTTGACGCGTATAGGGTGACGAATATCCTTAATGCCTACTTTGTTGATGGCAATCTGGCGACTGTCCGGGCTGTTTTGTACGTCGGCAATGGCCGATCTATTTATTGTAGACATATCTGGTTCTCTGTGTAGTGTACACTGGCGCGTTCGGTTTCCCATAAAGTGATTGCTTTGACTTGTATCACTGAATTATTAAGATTTTTTGATAGTGCCTGATATAGAAATGCAGCGATATTTTCAGCCGTCGGGTTGATTTTATCGAAGGGCTCAATTTCATTTAAATAACGATGATCAAGTTGATCCGTAATCGTTCTGGTCGCTGATTTAACGGTTTTAAAGTCAATGACCATGCCCATCTTATCCAGCTTATGGGCAATGATTTCAACCTCTACTTTCCAGTTATGGCCATGCAAACGGCGGCATTCTCCGGGATAGTCGCGCAGGCTATGAGCGGAGGAAAATTCAGTAATGATTTTTAATGTATAACAAGCAGGCATGAGAATAAATACAACAGGTTAATTGATAGAGGTTTCAGGGAAATCCGGGTGGGACGTAACGGCATTAATTATTCCGGTAGCATCCAGTCCGTATTCAGCTAATAGCTGTTCACGGGAACCTTGGTCTGTCACTTTATCAGGTAGACCAAGACTGATGATGGAAGTTCGAATGTTCTTAGCGGCTAAAAATTCATTGATCGCACTACCTGCACCGCCTGGAAGACTGTTTTCTTCAATGGTGAGGAGAAGTTTATGATGATTGGCCATTTTCTCAATCATCTTTTCATCAAGTGGTTTGATAAAGCGCATATCGACCACAGACGCACCTAATTGCTCCCCAGCTTCCAAAGCAGGTTGTAACATGCTGCCAAATGCAAGAATAGCAATATGTTTGCCTTTTTTGATGAGTCGGGACTGACCGATTTTCAGCGGTATCTGTTCTTTGTCGATGGTTGCACCCGAGCCGCCACCGCGAGGGTAACGTACAGTGCTGGGGCCATCATGCAAAAAACCGGTGTCGAGCATTCGCCGACACTCATTTTCATCGCTCGGTGCCATAATCAGCATGTTGGGAATACAGCGTAAAAAGCTGATATCAAATGCTCCGGCATGGGTGGGGCCATCGGCACCAACAATACCTGCGCGATCAATGGCAAACATGACGGGCAGGTTTTGCAAGGCGACATCATGAATCAGTTGGTCGTAAGCGCGTTGCAAGAAGGTGGAGTAGATTGCGACAACCGGTTTCATTCCTTCACAAGCCAAACCCGCAGCGAGAGTGACGCTGTGCTGTTCAGCAATTCCTACATCCAGATAGCGTTTTGGAAAACGCTCAGAAAATTCGACCATGCCGGAGCCTTCACGCATTGCAGGTGTAATACCGATTAGGCGTTCGTCTTTTTCTGCCGTATCACACAGCCATTCACCAAATACTTCGGTATAAGTCGGGCCGTTTGCTGTTGTTCTGACTTTTTCTCCGGTATCCGGATTGAATTTGGGAACGCCATGATAAGAGGTCGGATTATTTTCTGCGGGTCTGAAGCCTTTACCCTTTTGGGTGACAAGATGTAAAAAGCGTGGCCCTTTGAGGTTTTTCAGATTTTGAAATGTCTTGATGAGCTTGGGTAGATCATGACCATCAATTGGGCCAATATAGTTAAAACCGAGCTCTTCAAACAGTGTGCCGGGTACCACCATGCCTTTGACATGCTCTTCCGTACGGCGCGCCAGCTCCCAGACGCTGGGCATGCGTTCCAGCAGTGTTTTACTGCCTTCGCGCACAGTCGAATAAAGTTTTCCAGCCAGTACACGAGCAAAGTATTTAGAAAGGCCACCTACGTTTTCTGAAATAGACATGTCATTATCATTCAGAATAACGAGCAGATTAGCATCAAGATCACCCGCATGGTTCAATGCTTCAAATGCCATACCTGCTGTCATTGAGCCATCACCAATAATGGCAATGGCGTGGTGATCATTTTCTTGTTGCTCGTGAGCAATGGCCATGCCTAATGCGGCGCTGATTGATGTGCTGGAGTGGCCTACTCCAAAGCTGTCAAATTCACTTTCACTGCGTTTGTTGAAACCTGAAAGCCCGCCCTTTTGGCGCAGTGTTGTCATCTGTTCGCGGCGGCCTGTGAGAATTTTATGAGGGTAACTTTGGTGGCCCACATCCCAGACTAATTTGTCAGAGGGTGTGTTGAAGACATAATGCAGTGCGATGGTCAGTTCAACCGTGCCTAATCCCGCAGAGAGGTGACCGCCTGTTTTAGCGACAGACTGGATCATAAAGTGACGAAGCTCTTCGGCCAGATTGAGGAGATCAGCGATATCCAGTTGCCGCAGATCTTCGGGCATATTCGTTTTTTCAAGCAGTGGGTAGTGGTGTTGGTTTGCCATGAAATCAGTCAATACTTTAGTTGTTTCGCTGGATGATGTACTGCGAAATCCAGCGCAGTGGGTCGGCTTCATTGCCAAACTCTTTTAGGCTATGAAGTGCGTCCTGATGCAGGTCTTCGGCCATTTTTTTCGCTTCTTTCAAGCCAACTAATGCTGGGTAGGTTGACTTGTTATGCCTGATGTCGGCACCTTGAGGTTTTCCGAGGGTTTGTGTGTCGCCCTCAACGTCAAGAACATCATCTTTAACTTGAAAGGCCAGCCCAATGCATTTGGCGTAGTGATCCAGTTTTTTCAGCGTGTTGGGTTCATGTGTTGATGAGCTCAGTGCTGCGAGCTGCATGCTGGCGCGAATGAGTGCGCCCGTTTTAAGTATGTGCAGGTTTTCCAGTTCGGCGATAGATATTGCTTGACCTTCCGAGGCCAGGTCTATAGCTTGTCCACCAACCATGCCGTGGGAACCGCTTGCCTCCGCCAGTTTTTGAATCATTTTCAGTCGGTTTTCCGGATCCACTTGTATGCTTTTATCTTGAGCCAAAATCTGGAAAGCAAGTGATTGCAGTGCATCACCCGCAAGAATGGCGGTGGCTTCATCAAAGGCTTTGTGACATGTCGCCTGGCCGCGACGCAGGTCATCATCATCCATTGCGGGTAGATCATCATGGATTAATGAATAGGCATGAATAAGCTCAACTGCGCAAGCTGGGCCATCAAGTGTTTCGGGTTTTAATCCGAGTGCTTCACCTGTGAGATAAATCAGAATGGGTCGAATGCGTTTGCCACCGCCCAGCACAGAGTAGCGCATGGCTTCATGAAGGCGGTCAGGGCGTGTTTGTTTTTTAGGCAGCCATTGATCAAGCGCTTTTTCCACACGCGCTTGATATTGTTTCATGATGTTTGGCAATGCATCCATTATTTTATTCTGCGAGATCCGTGAAAGGTTTTAAATGATTCGGTTGATCTTTGCCAACAAGAATTTCTACTTTTTGCTCAGCTTCTTTGAGTGATTTTTGGCAAAGCCGGGTCAATTCGATGCCACGCTCGAAATGTTTGAGTGAATCTTCAAGGCTGATGTCGCCGTTTTCCATGGTTTCAACGAGCTTTTCAAGTTCTTCAAGTGACTTTTCAAAATTGGGCTCGCTTTTTTTTCTGGCCAATGTGTTGTGTTCCTAAAAACTGAGAAAACGGAAACAGCGTATTCTATCAAACTTTCTCATTTGTTGGGCAGTGATTAGAGCGTAAAAATTACTCGGTGTGAAATTAAAGTGCCTGAATTCAAGCCGTAAGTGCATACCTCGTTAAGCTTATACCCAATTACTCAGGGCTTTCTGACGTGTCCGCAATCTGAATTACCTCACTTTCAGGCGCACTAATAATCAATGTGGTGGGCTAATGAGCAATATGTTTTGATGGTTCCATTGACTGATGCAACACATCAATAATATCTATATGGGTAGGTTGAACTCGATAGTAAATTGTATGAGATCCCATAAAATCACTATGGTATCCAACTTTCAAGTCATCTCGTATTATTCCGCGTGATGGGTTTTCTGCTAATGCCTGCATCCGATTGCGAATATTTTGAAGGTAGGTTTTGGTTCTTTGAGAGCCGAAGTTTTTATTCGAGTATACTTTAATGTTACTCAAACTATTTTGAGCTTCAGGCGAAAGAATATATTTTGCCATTATTCGATCAATTCTTGCATGAATGAATCGCCATCAACCCCTTTTCCTTGGTCGAGTTGCTCAACACCTACAGAAAGTTTCTGTCGTAGCAAATCTAATTTGGTTTCATGTTCTTCAAGAAGGCGTAGGCCAGCTCTCACAGCTTCACTGGTCGATGTAAATCGCCCTTGTTGAATTTTATCTTCAATAAATTCTCCAAAATATTCGCCTAATGTCACGCTAGTGTTTCTTTGCATAGATCACCTCATTTTGATGTATTACATGCTAATACAGGCACTCTAAAGTGTCAATGGCTAGGAGATTGATGCATCGGTTTAGAATAAATGGACCGCGCTGCTAATGTGCTGTTGCAAGCCAGATGGCACGTTTTGGTGCTGGAAGTCCCTCAATTGTCAGGTTTGGGTTGTCTGGATTCAGGAAGTTTTTAAGTGATTCAAACTGCATCCATTCTGTGCTGCGTTGTTCTGATATTGAGGTTTGGGTGACATCAATTAATTCAATATTTTTGAAGCCACAACGCTTTAACCATGACTCTAATGTGAGTGTTGAGGGTAAAAACCAGACGTTACGCATTTTGGCATAACGCTTTTCTGGAACAACTGTTTCACCGAGGCCACCATCAATCACCAGAGTTTCTAATACGAGCTGACCGTTTGGGCGCAATAAATTACGTAGTTCAAGTAGGTGGTCGAAGGGTGAGCGGCGGTGATAGAGTACGCCCATGGAAAATACGGTATCAAATGCACGACTGTTCGATGGCAGTGCTTCAATGCCTAAAGGCAGCAAGTGTACGGCCTTGTTGTTGATGTAATGTTGCATGGCGCTAAATTGAGAGACAAACAAAAGCATGGGGTCGATCCCTATGGTTTGTCTGGCTCCTGCGCCCGCCATTCTCCAGCAATGGTAACCACTGCCGCAGCCGATATCGAGGACTCGGCGGTCAGTTAAAGGCTCGATATGGTCTTTGAGTCGATCCCACTTCCAGTCTGAACGCCATTCGGTATCAATTTGCAGACCAAACAGATTGTATGGCCCTTTTCGCCATGGGTGAAATTGTTGTAGCAGTTGTTTCAACCGGTCTCGTGTTTGATCATCACAATCACCGGTTTCACCAATCCTTATGCTGTTTGCGTTCAGATCAATGCTGGAAGGTTTTATGTTGGGCAGTTGGTTTAGTAGCGTTTGCCATTTTTTTAGATCCCCGTGCTTTTCAGGGCTAAAAGCTGCCTCAATCTGCTTGGGCAGTATTTTTAGCCAGGGTTCGAGCGCTGTTTCCTGAAATGAATTGTAGAGTGCTTCGTAGTTCGTATTAATCATTTGTGATGATGGTGTGTTGCTTTGGAATTTTATCAAGTTGCCAGTGCTGGATTGCCCATTGCCAAAACTCATCGAGAGTCGCCTCTTGTAATGTTTCGGGAGGAGACTGGTTTAAAAACTGGAGTGCTTTTATCAAAGCAGGCAGGGGGTTGTCTACGGATAGTGCCGGTGCGTGGGTCTGCTTGCTTAATTTTTTACCCTGATGATTGACGGCAATGGGAAGGTGTATGTAATGCGGTGTTGAATAGCCCAGTTGCTGTTGCAGATGGATTTGGCGGGGCGTTGAATAGAGCAGATCCGAGCCACGCACGACTTCGCTGATTTTTTGTGCAGCATCATCAATCGTGACGGCCAGTTGATAGGCTGCGAACCCATCCGAACGGTATATGACATAATCCCCCGCATCCGTTTCGAGGCGCTGGCTGATGGTGCCTTGTAGTGCATCGCCAAAACTAATGGCCTGATTGTGACAGCGGATACGAATGGAGTATTGTTTGTCGGGTTGTCCTGTATTTTGACGACAAGTGCCAGGGTAGATGAGTCCTTCTCTGCCTTGACGGGCGATCTGTTGAATCATTTTGCGAGAGCATGTGCAGGGGTAGGCCTGATGGTTGTTTAATAATGAATTTAGTGCTTCCTGATAATATTTCCCGCGCTGGCTTTGGTAAAGTATGGAGCTGTCCCACTGAAAACCATATTTTTCGAGTGTATGCAAAATAGAATCGGCAGCGCCAGGGACTTCACGAGGCGGGTCAAGGTCTTCAATGCGCACGTACCATAGGCCGCTGTTATGTTTGGCTTGTAGATAACTGCCAACAGCAGCAATCAGCGAACCGAAGTGCAG
>CAYXVC010000003.1:0-32229 GCA_964468225.1 uncultured Gammaproteobacteria bacterium | reverse complement strand
TATGTTTGGCTTGTAGATAACTGCCAACAGCAGCAATCAGCGAACCGAAGTGCAGTGGGCCGGTAGGGGATGGGGCAAAGCGGCCTATACTCAGCAACGCCATAAAGCGTGAAAATATAATGTGTGATATTTTGCCAAGAGCAAGGCGTAACGACGATCCATAGCTTGTCTATGGTAAGAAGTTACAACGCAGCTATTGGCAAAATGGCGCATATTAGAATTCATGGTTTATGGCGTTGCTGAGTATTAATATGGTTGAGGGATGGTTGACAAGGTAGTTGATGTTGCTCGGACAATTGAACGATACTTTCCAGCGTAGGCAGAGAAGTACAGGAAAAAATTTCGATTTGATTGAGTTGCTCCGTGGGCAGTGATTCGATCCATAGTCGAGCAAGATCGACAATATCTCCATCAAAGCACCCAGGAAAACTTTGTGAATTCGTCAAGCGGCAGGGTATATTCCAGTCTTCCAGCAGAGGCATCGTAGCAGTGATGCCATCAGGGATGCCGGGGATCATAAATTGAGAGGGCATAGCTCTGAAAGGAAAGGTTGTTTCTGAACTCATGAGAACAAAAGGCCAGCAATTTTTATTGAGACGAAGTTTTGAGGCTAAAAATACGATGGGTGCAAGCCCTTGGTCTTCACAGATAAGTAGAGGGCGAGGGCGGTTTTCATGGTATTCAAAGGCTTCTCGAAGAGGTGCTATCAAATTAAGTGTATCGCCTGCTTTTTTTGTCATCAGGTCAGTGTTGTTGGCATCGGATGCATGATAGAGCAGATCAACAGTGCCTGATTTTTTATTGACTAGCATGATCGGTGCGACAAACGATGTTTTACACTGAATAGATACAAAATGACCGGGTAATGCTTGCTGGGCTATTTTGGGTGCATGCACCTTTAAAACAGACCACTCATTAGAGTTTTTAGGGCTGGCTTGGTGGCTGAGTATTTTAACGCTTTCGATAAATTCATTCATGAAGTTTCTGATGCTTTATTGCTCAAGCTCAAAAACAACTTTTCCATCCAGCAGCGTATAAAATACTCGGCCTTTCAGATCCCAGCCAAGAAAAGGAGAGTTTAAGCCTTGGCTTTGTACTGCGTTTTCAGAAAGTATCCATTCGTGCTCGGGATCAAAAATGCAGATGTCTGCTGCTCTGCCAATAGTGAGTGTGCCCGAGTTAATGCCAAGAATACTGGCTGGTTTATGAGTTAAATGGGCGATCACTTCAGAAAGCGACAGTAAACGCACATCATTCGCCAGTTTAAGTGAGAGCGGCAGCAGAGTTTCCAGTGCAGAGATGCCATGAGCGGTGTCACTGAAAGGTGCCAGTTTTGCATCCGCGTTGTGAGGCTGGTGGTCGGAGCAGATGGCGCTGACGATACCTTGCTTCAAACCCATTCGAAGACTGCTCTGGTCACGTTGCGTGCGCAGTGGCGGGCGAACATGGCACATACTGTTGAACTTGCTGACATCCACTTCGCTCAGGTGCAGATGATGTGCGGTGACATCGGCGCTGACGTTAACGCCATCGTGCTGAGCCCTCCCAATCATGCGTATTGCTTGCCCGGTTGATATGCCGCAAAAATGGGCGCGTACACCCGTTTGCTCAATAAGCGCAAGGTCACGAGCAACGGCGACCGTTTCCGCCGCTTCGGGAATGCCGGGGAGACCATAACGGGTACTCATCGCACCTTCATGGACGCAGCCATCGTTACGTAACCAATGGTCTTCGGCATGAAGAAAGACGGTTAAATCGTAAGTGGCCGCGTATTCCATCGCACGACGCATGACGAGCGTATTGGTGATGGGGGAGAGCGCATTACTGACACCAATGCAGCCTGCTTCTTTGAGGGCGACCATTTCGCTGATTTGCTCACCAGAGAGTGATTTTGTTAGTGCGCCTAAGGGAAAAACTCGCGCGTAGCCTGCCTGGTTTGCCTGATAGCGGATGAGGTTGGCAACGGCAGGTGTGTCGATAATGGGCAGAGTATCGGGCGGGCAGCACAATGTCGTGATTCCTGCGCTGGCTGCCGCGCGTGTTTCACTGGCAATGGTGGCGATATGCTCAAGCCCGGGCTCTCGCATGGCGGCGCGTAGATCGATCAGGCCGGGGCAAACAATCTTGTTGCTGGCATCCAGAGTGCGTTTTGCGGAAAAGCCTTGAGGAGGTGTGCCTAGTGCAATAATTTTTCCATTATTGATGTGAATGTCATGTTGGGCATCCATGTTGTTGGCAGGGTCAATAATGCGTCCATTAATAATAGAGAGTGCCGTCATTAATTTGCCCCCTGTTGCATTGCCATCGACATCACCGCCATACGCACGGAGATTCCATGCGTGACCTGTTCGAGAATCACCGAGCGCACACCGTCCGCTACAGCAGAGTCCATTTCCACACCGCGATTGATGGGGCCAGGGTGCATGACAATGGCATCTGGTTTGGCGACGGATAGTTTCTCTTCGGTTAAACCGAACAGGTGAAAATATTCATTTTCACTGGGGAGTAACGCACCTTGCATTCGCTCATTTTGCAGACGCAACATAATCACAACATCAACGCCTCGTAAACCTTCTTTCAGATCGTGGTAGATATGAACGCCAAGGGTTTCAGCATGCGCGGGAATCAAGGTTTTAGGAGCGATGATGCGAACTTCGTTGGTGCCTAGTGTGGTGAGTGCCTGAATTTGCGAACGAGCTACGCGTGAATGCAAAATATCACCCACAATGGCGACTTTCAGTGCACCAAACTCTCCTTTATGTCGTCGAATGGTAAACATATCCAGCAGCGCTTGTGTGGGGTGCGCGTGTTGCCCATCACCGGCATTGATGACGCTTATATTTGGAGATACATGTTGAGCAATAAAGTGAGCTGCGCCGCTCGAAGCATGGCGCACTACGAACATATCGCTATGCATCGCTTCCAGATTATGCAGTGTATCCAGTAGTGATTCGCCTTTACTTGTGGCTGAGGTTGTAATGTTAAGATTAATAACGTCTGCGGAGAGTCGTTTGGCAGCTAATTCAAAGGTGGTGCGAGTGCGTGTGCTGTTTTCGAAAAACAGATTAACAATCGTTTTGCCACGGAGCAAAGGGACTTTTTTAATGCTTTGTTCAGGAACACTGGAAAAAGATTCTGCGGTGTCAAGAATGTCACAAAGAACTTTCTTCTTAAGCCCTTCTATGGACAAAAAGTGGCGCAATCGACCTTTACTATCGACTTGAATATTCGTTGGGGAACTCGCAAAAAGCGGGATGTCATCCCTAGTATTCATAATGAATCAGCTCCTTAAACATCCATAATGCGTAAACTTAAAGGGTCAGGGCCTTGTAGTTTAATTTGTTGGTGTGATTCTAACTCAAAATGTCCCCCAACAACATCGGCTTGAATTGGCAATTCACGTCCATCACGTATTGCAAGTACCGCCAAAGTAATTGTGGCGGGGCGGCCATAATCAAAAATTTCATTCAATGCAGCGCGAATGGTGCGGCCTGTGTAGAGCACGTCATCCACCAGAATAATATGACGATCATCTACCTTAAAGGGTAAACGCGAGGGGCTGACTTGTGGTTGCATCCCTTTGCGTGAAAAATCATCACGATAAAAAGAGATGTTCAGTTCACCGAGAGGTGTTTCGAGTTCAAGTTGTTGGTGAATGCGCTCAGCTACCCAAGTGCCTCCTGTGTGTATTCCGATCATTGCAGGGTTGCATAACTGCTCTGCTTCAATTCGTACTTTAAGTTCACGGGTGATGTTGGTGATTAAATCAGTGGTTTCGATAGGAGTATGAGTCATTATAATGTCTTTTTATTTATGATCTTGCAGCCAGCTTTCCAAAATAAGTTGGGCTGCTATGGGGTCGAGTTCACCCGCTTGTACTTTGCCTCGTTTACCACTGGCATACAAAACACTTTCAGCTTCTCTGGAGGTAAGCCGTTCATCGGCGCCATAAACAGGCAGTTGGTAACGTCCTTCCAGTTGGCGTTGAAAGCGTTGAGCTGATTGGGTCATCGGTTGCTCCGAATCATCCATATTAAGAGGAATGCCTACCACAGCAGCATCAGGCTTCCATGTATTGAAAATTTCTGTAATCGTTGACCAGTCTGGTCTCAAATTGACAACACGCACAATTTGTAATGGTCTGGCTGTTCCGGTGAGTTCCTGACCCACTGCGACCCCGATTTTTTGAGTGCCAAAGTCAAACCCTAATAATGTGCGTAATCCCTGCTTTTTTGATTGATCAGGCTGCGAGCTAGGCATGGCCAACCTGATGAGTGAGCTGTTCCAGTTTGAAGCCTATTGATGTGACGGCATCTGACCACCGTTTTTGGTTTGGGGTATCAAAAATAATTGCAGGGTTGGCGTTACTGGTCAACCAGGAATTTTCAGCGAGCTCTTGTTCGAGTTGTCCAGGTTCCCAAGCGGCATAGCCGAGTGCGATCAGAGCATCATCAGGGCCCTCACCTTTGGCCAGAGCGGTGAGAATATCGCGTGATGTGGTGATTGCGATATCATCGGCAATTTTGATTTCAGCATCCCAGTGACCGGAGGGAGGGTGTAGAACAAAGCCACGTTCTACTTGAATCGGCCCGCCATGGTAAATGGGCATTTGATTGATGTTATTGTTGGCGGCAGCAATATCCATTTGTGTCAGGATATCTCCCAGTGCCATATCGAGCGGGTGGTTGATGATAATGCCCATGGTGCCATTGGCATTGTGTTCACAGATATAGGTGACGCTGTGATAAAAATCAGGGTCAAGCAGTGCAGGCATTGCAATGAGAAACTGGTTAGTCAGGTCATTTGTATCATTCATATTGACAGTATCATGCACCCTGCATCCACGTTCAACTAATTTTTCCAGGATAAAAGAAGCTCTGCGGCGTTGCATGGTGTTGATAAAAGACTTATTCTGCGCTTGTTTTTGATAATAAATGGAGGTGTCTGATGAAAAAGTTGAGTGTTTTGACCTGCGTTTCTTTGTTAGGGTTTTGTTCGGGCGTGAGTGCGGGCACTATTGATTTGGCGTTGAGTAATGACAGTGCCACATTTGACTATAGTACGTTGCTGCAAAAAACCCAGCCAGGCAATGCAGAGTTTAATGTTGGGTTGTTGTATACCGAAGAGGATGAGGTGGTGGGCAATCTGGGAATTCAGGTGATTGATGAGGTGGGAGAAAATGCACCTGGCCTGTTTTTGGGGGTTGGACTCAAGCTTTTTGCAACATTCCCCGACAACGTTGATATTGCTGCTTTAGCGCCGGGCGTTACCATACGTTACTCCCCCCCGACTCTGGATCGTTTTGGAGTGACCGGGCAGTTGAATTATGCGCCTGATATTGTATCGTTTATGGATGCGGATCGATTTCTTGCATATAAAGTGACACTTGAATACGGCGTATTGCCACAAGCGTCTGTCTATGTGGGCTACCGTAAAATGACAACAAAATTTAATGGAAATAATGTTACAATTGATTCTGCTGGCCACTTTGGCCTTAAAATTTCTTTTTAAATAAAAACCAGGCAATACTTTTGAATATTTCTGGTGCAATGGTTCGATCATATTCTTCTGGTATGGCTGCTTCACACCGGCCGAATGAATCACGTTCGTCTATACCTTTGAGCGCACCATCTGTGCAGGAGCAGGTGGTGGAAGGTGAAGTGCTCAACAAACGAGCACAGCCGGAATTTTTATATCGCACACCTTCGGCCGCTTCGGCCAATAAAATGAATAGCTATCTGCAGTACGCCCAAAATAATGTACAGGAAATATCGGTTGGCTATTACGTCGATTATTTTGCCTGAGCTCTATTTAATTACACCCGAGCCGACCGATTCCTGTGATTTATATCTTAAAAGCTTAGAAAACTGCCTGAAAAGCGGTATTCGTTTGGTACAGTTTCGAGCAAAAACAGTCACATCGGATGAGTACACTCTGCTTGCTGAAAAAATAGTAATGCTATGCAATGAATATGGTGCTGTGTTGTTGCTTAATTCAACACGGTTGCCCCACTTGGGCGGGATGCATTTAACAAGTATTCAGTTGATGTCTTTAACGATGCGACCTGAAATGGATGGGCAGAGGTTGGCCGCTTCTTGCCATAATTTTGAGCAGATCGAAAAAGCGAATCAGCTGGGTGTTGATTTTATTGTGTTATCGCCCATCAAAAAAACAGCTTCTCATCCAGAGAGTGAAGCTTTAGGTTGGTCTGAAGCAGAGCGGCTTTGCAGTACGGCAAAGATGCCGGTGTATGCTTTGGGTGGCATGAGTGTGAATGATCTTGATGATGCTTATCGCTACGGAATGCAAGGCATCGCGGCGATAAGTTCATTATGGATTACTTAGCCTCTTTTTAACCATTGCGCAACGTCTTTGGCAAAGTAGGTCAAAATACCATCCGCCCCAGCGCGTTTCATTGAAAGCAGTGATTCGAGCACAACGGCTTCTTTATCCAGCCAGCCATTTTGAGCGGCGGCCATCAACATGCTGTATTCACCACTCACCTGATAAACGAATGTGGGCACAGCGAGCTGTTGTTTGATTTTATAAACAATATCCAGGTAAGGCATGCCAGGTTTGATCATCACCATATCTGCGCCTTCATCCAGATCAAGTGCAACTTCTCTGAGGGCTTCATTGCTATTGGCAGGATCCATTTGGTAACTGTACTTATTGCCTTCCCCAAGGTTAGCACTGGAGCCAACGGCATCCCGAAAAGGGCCATAAAAGCTGGAAGCATATTTTGCAGCGTAAGCCAGAATTCGTGTATTACGAAAACCTTTCTCTTCCAGTGCGTTGCGTATCTGTCCAATACGGCCATCCATCATATCGGATGGTGCGACGACATCGGCTCCCGCTTCTGCGTGTGATAAAGCCTGTTTGACTAAAACTTCTATCGTCTCATCGTTGAGCACGTAACCTGATTCATCAATCAGCCCATCCTGGCCGTGAGTCGTGAAAGGATCCAATGCAACATCAGTGATAATACCTAATTCGGGAAACTCTTTTTTCAGTGCGCGCACCGCACGTTGCGCTAGCCCTTCAGGGTTGAAAGCCTCAGCGGCATCTTCAGTTTTGCACTCCGGGGGTGTGACTGGAAAGAGTGCAACAGCAGGTACTCCGAGTTGAACCAGCTGTTCGGCTTCTTTTAGCAGCTCATCAATGCCGACACGTTCCACACCGGGCATTGAAGGTATGGCTTCACGCTTTGTCGGTTCGTTTAAGATGAACATTGGATAGATCAGGTCGTTTGAGGTAAGCACATTTTCACGCATCAAACGACGAGAGAATTTATCAAAGCGCATGCGACGCATACGGTTGTTTGGAAATTGGCTTTGAAAGATGGGCATGATAATTCCTACGGAAGTTGATCAATGATGCTGCATGTGGAGTTAAAAATATGTTCAATATCACCAATCCCCTGCACCGTATGAAGTTTGTTTTGTGATTGATAATAGTCCGTTAATGGCTTGGTTTGCTGATTAAATACATCGAGTCGTTTGCTGATAGTTGACTCATTGTCATCTGCTCGGTGCAATAAGTCACCGCCACATTTATCACATGTGCCATCAGTTTTTGGCGGTGTGGTATAAATATTATAGACTTGGCCGCAAGCTTCGCAGGTACGTCGTCCAGTAATTCTTCTAAGCAAAACATCAAAATCAATACTTAAATAGATAGCACCTTGCAGGGGTTGATTCAGCTTTTCTAACATTTCATCAAGCGCCTGAGCCTGACTGATATTTCTTGGAAAGCCATCCAGTATAAAGCCGGCTTGAGTATCGGCTTGAGATAATCGTTGTTTGATCATGCCGAGAACAATGTCATCCGAGACCAGTTGTCCTGCATCCATTGCAGTTTTAGCTTCTATGCCTAGCGCAGTTTTTTTAGCAACTGCTTCCCGCAATAAATCGCCTGTCGCAATTTGCGGGATTCCAAACTTTTCAACAAGTAGTTTTGCTTGAGTGCCTTTGCCTGAACCTGGCGCACCTAAAAAAACGATTCTCATGGATAATATGTCCTCAGTTTAATGCCTAGAATCATTATAATATTAACTGCGTCTGTTTTGGCAATAAAACAGCCAAATAATATGATTTGTACCGTATTTCAGACCATTTTTGAGATTTGGCGGCGAGAGCGCTATAATTCTCTGTGTTTCAAAGTCTCGTCTATTTCCAACCTTAAAATTTATGCGTTCGTCGTCATTTATTGTGAAAGTCTATTTGCGATGAGGGCGTTCCACAATATCCACTAAAACAGGAGTAAATTAAAATAATGAGTTTAAATGATGTAAATGCAGGTAAAGATGTTCCTAATGATATCAATGTCATTATTGAAATTCCTGCGCATAGTGATCCGGTCAAGTATGAAGTAGACAAAGATAGCGGAGCGTTATTTGTTGATCGCTTCATGGGTACAGCAATGCATTACCCTTGTAATTATGGTTATGTACCGAACACTTTGTCAGATGATGGTGATCCTGTTGATGTGTTGGTAGTCACCCCATTTCCTTTGGTGGGTGGTTCTGTTGTACGCGTGCGTCCCGTAGGAATGCTCAGAATGACGGACGAAGCAGGTTTCGATGCAAAGTTGATTGCAGTGCCTGTTGATAAGCTCAGCAAGCTTTACTCAAACGTAAAAAAACCTGAAGACCTTTCACAATTACTGCTTGACCAGATTTCTCATTTCTTTGAGCACTATAAAGATCTGGAGCCTAATAAATGGGTTAAAGTAGAAAACTGGGTCGGTGTTGATGAAGCCAAAGCTGAAATTATTGCTGGCGTAAAACGTCATGAAGCTTCGCTGAAGTAGGGAGCATTCCTGATTTTGATGATGAAAAAGAGGGAGCTTCGGCTCCCTTTTTTGTTTTAGAATCTGTTCCCTTAATCCTCAGATAGAAATTGATAAGCCGCAGAAAGCCTACAAATAAAATGGGATCACCCTATCTAATAAGTAGAATTTTTAGTGAGTGAGTTTTTGGCAGGGACATCTCTGAAAACATGTCAAGTGCAGGGGAATTGGGTTTAAGCCTGATTATCTTGTGTCGGATGCGATAGGTTATTTCTATCGCACCCAGTATGCATATGTAATTTTAAATTTTAAGCACCGGCTGTCTGAAGGTCATTTATAATGACATCTGCTTTTTTCTGAATAGCATTTAATAAAGTATCAAATGATTCGGAAAAGGATTTAACGCCTTCGTTTTCTAAATGGTCTGTGATCATGTCCAGATCGACATCCAACGCTTTTAGAGTATCAATGTTGCTTTTTGCAAGTTCCAGGTCGGTTTCTAATGTTGCCTGAGGGTTTCCATGATCTCTGTATGTTTCAAATGTTGCAGGAGGAATCGTATTGACAGTATCAGTGCCGATTAATGTGTCTACATACAGTACGTCACTATAAGCAGGGTTTTTGGTGCCTGTGCTTGCCCAAAGCAGGCGTTGCATCCGGCCACCGTTCTCTATGAGATTTTTACAGCGACAATGGCTGGTAACCTTTTTGTAATGTTGGTAGGACAGCTTGGCGTTGCTGATCGCAACTTTACCTTTGAGTGATTGCAGCTGATTTTTTGTGTTGTTATCAGCTGTTTCCATTTTTTGATCCAGCTGTTTGTCGACCATTGCATCAACGCGGCTGATAAAAAAACTGGCAACGGAGCTGATGTTGTCAATGGGTTGGCCACGGCGTAAGCGTGCTTCAAGGCCGAGTAGGTAGGCCTCGAAAACTTCCTGATAACGTTTTTTAGAAAATAGCAGCGTTGCATTGATGCTAATTCCTTCTGAAGTCAGTGTTTCGATCGCACTTAAACCCTCTTTTGTTGCTGGTACTTTGATCATCAAATTGGGGCGGTTGACGCGCTTAACCAATTGCAATGCTTCTGAAACAGTTTTGTCTGCGTTATAAGCCAGATCCGGAGAAACCTCCAGGCTGACCATGCCATCAATGCCGTGACTTTCTTTGTAAATCGGGAGCAATAAATCAGCCGCTTTTTGAATGTCAGTGATGGCGAGAGAAAAAAACAGGTCGCGACTACTCTGCGTTGGATCTTTTTCAAGAAGTTGTTTGATTTGCTCATCGTAATCACTACTGTCACTGATCGCATTTTGAAAAATGGTTGGGTTGGAGGTGATGCCTTTTACGCCATCCTCTTGAATCATACGCTCCAGTTCGCCTGATATGAGCATTTCACGATGAATGTTGTCATACCAAGGGCTTTGTCCAAAATCATGTAAGCGGCGCAGTGGGTTCATTTTAATCTCCTGATGTCACATTTTAATAGTGGTGATAGTGGTATTATTGGCTGAATAGGGTTATAATGAATAGTTGACCTTAATCAGATTTTAAAGGTTGTCGGCAGTTAGGCAGCAGTTCGATAGGTTAGTTTTATATTTAATTTTATCTATAAGGTGAGAGGATAGAAGCTATTTGTTAGCAGGGATGAAGTATGCCGGATTAAGCATTGGAGGTTATAAATGATGAAAATAGGTTTTGCGTTGTCGCGTATTACTCTGTTTTTTATTGGAACCTGTATTGCGGTTTATGCTTATGCTGATGAAAGTCCAGCCCCATCATCCGTGTCGTCTGACTCGAAACAGATCATTTGCAAAACACCTGAAGAAGTCAAACGCTTCTGTTTTGAATCGCTTCAAATACGTCGCTTTACATCACTTGAAATTCCAGGAAAATCACAGTTTCTGGACTATTCTGATAGCGTCATTTCAAATTTACAAAATCGATTATCATTGGTTCGTAAGCACATAGGTAACCCCACTTTCCGTTTAAATATACAGGATGCACGCCCTATTATTGGCATGGGCTTGATTAATCAGGAGATCTTGCGAATCAGTTTTTTGCTGGGGACTGATCTGGATATTGAGCGAGCGAGCACCGAAGAATTGATGCAATCATTGACTGAGCTCGAATTGAAACCAAATATTGGGTTGGGTTTTGAAGGTTATTGGTAATGCCCAATAATACTTGATCGGTTTTGTGAACTTTTGAAAACAGGGCGTGTCTTTAATAGCAGAGTATGCACAGATGCTCTCCCGCTTTTACCTCTCCCTTCAAGGCGGGTACTTTAAAATTCCTCGGCTATCTCCCAGTAGTCGAGGTTTCTTTTGTTACGGATACTTCCAGCCACTCATTTAATTTACTGTATATCTCTTCAATACCTGTTTTTTTCAGAGATGAAAAAAGTTGTATGGAAACAGGGTTCTCTCTCTCTTGTTTTTTTATCATTTCCTGAGCTTTTTGGAGTGCCCCTCGTGCTTCATTTTTACTGAGCTTGTCTGTTTTTGTAAGTAATACATGTGCAGGCATTTTGGCGTGTTCACACCAGTCAAGCATCTGTATATCAAATTCAGTAAATGGACGGCGTGAATCCATAATAACAATTAGGCCTTTAAGCGCCTGGCGCTCATTGAGGTAAGACGAGATGAGTTGTTGCCAATGTTGTTTTACTCGATCGGGCACTTTGGCAAAACCATAGCCAGGTAGATCGACCAGTCTGTGCTCCAAGTCTATTTCAAAAAAGTTGATCAGTTGGGTTCGGCCTGGAGTTTTACTGGTTCGTGCAAGGCCACGTCGGTGAGTTAACGTATTAATGGCGCTGGATTTACCAACATTGGAGCGCCCGGCAAAAGCCACTTCTTTTCCCGTATCAGCAGGGAGTTGGGAGAATTTGTTGGCACTAGTTGTATATTGAGCTTTATTATAGAACGCACGCATAGATAAAAAACCGTCACTTGCGGGTTGCAAGATAGTAAATAGCCGCCATAATAGGCGGTTTTCTACATGTTCTCCACTAAGGAACGAGCACGTACCTAAAATAATAGATGCTGATTCGATGAAACAACTGATAAAAAATCTGCTTTGTGATGCTGTTTTACAACTGCAAAAGGAAGACGTACTGCCAAAAGATTTGAAACTGGACGTTCAGGTTGAACGCGGGCGTAATAAAGAGCTGGGTGATTTTGCATGTAATCTTGCGTTGATGTTATCAAAAGCAGCACGTTGTAAACCGCGTGATTTAGCAGAAAAGTTGGTACAGGCGCTGCCTGAGTCGGATTCAATATCTAAAATTGAAATTGCTGGGCCAGGGTTTATCAACTTTTTTATGGCGCCGGCGGCATTTCAACAGGTTGTTCTGGCGGTGCATGAAGCGGGCGAAGCCTATGGGCACAGCACCGTCGGCCAAGGGCGTAGAGTGCAGGTTGAATTCGTTTCAGCGAACCCGACTGGGCCATTGCATGTCGGGCATGGTCGGGGCGCAGCATACGGTGCAACGGTGGCCGACCTGCTGGTCGCTGTCGGTTTTAAGGTGCATCGTGAATATTATGTGAATGATGCGGGTCGTCAGATGAATATTTTGGCGACCAGTGTTTGGTTGCGTTATTTAGAGCTCTTTGGTGAAGCCATTGTATTTCCAGTGAATGGTTATCGTGGTGAATATATCCGTGATATATCCATGGCTCTGAAAAATAGTCACGGTGATACATTTTTGCGCACAGCAAAAACGGTGATGGCTGATTTGCCAGAAGATGAAACGGAAGACGGACAAGGCGATAAAGAAGCACATATTGATGGCTTGATCCAGCGAGCGAAACAACTGTTAGGTCATCAAGACTATCGTTCGGTTTTTAATGCGGGGCTGGAATCTATTTTAGGCGATATTCGTGACGATCTTGAAGCGTTCGGTGTTGTTTATGACGAGTGGTTTTCCGAGCGTTCACTGGTCGAAAGTGGTGTGGTTGAGAAAACAATTGAGCGACTCAAAGGCAGTGGCCATCTTTATGAAAAAGAGGGGGCGTGGTGGTTTAAGTCAAGCGATTTTGGTGATGAAAAAGATCGTGTCGTTGTCAGAGATAATGGTGAAACCACCTATTTTGCATCAGATATCGCCTATCATCTGGATAAGGCAGAACGTGGTTATGATCAGATCATTGATGTTTGGGGCGCTGATCATCATGGTTACGTGCCGCGTGTTAAAGCCGCACTTTCAGCCATGGGAAAACAGCCAGACTTGTTAGATGTTTTGCTTGTTCAGTTTGCTAATCTCTATCGTGATGGTAAAAAAGTACAGATGTCGACGCGCAGTGGCTCGTTTGTGACATTGCGTGAATTGCGTGAAGAAGTGGGCAAAGACGCGGCACGCTTTTTCTATGTGATGCGTAAGTGCGAGCAGCATATGGATTTTGATCTGGAGTTGGCCAAATCACAGTCGAATGACAATCCGGTGTATTACGTGCAATATGCGCATGCACGTATCTGTAGTGTGATGCGACAGTTGAAAGAACGAGAGCTGAGTTGGAACAGGGAGCAGGGTGAAGCTCACTTATCGTTGCTGACCGAAACTCATGAGCAAGCCTTAATGGCCAGCCTTGCGCGTTATCCTGAGCTGCTCGAAACCGCAGCATTAAGTCATGAACCGCATCAGGTTGTTTATTACTTGCGCGATCTGGCAACGGAGTTTCATACTTATTATAATGCCCATCAATTTATTGTTGATGATGAAAAATTACGAGATGCACGTTTCTCACTGATATTAGCGGTAGGGCATGTGTTGAGAAACGCTTTATTATTGTTGAGTGTCTCTGCACCGGAAAGTATGTGATCGTGGCTACAAAAAATAAAAATCGGCGCGTTTATAATCGCAGATGTTCAAATGAAAAGGCAGCGCAGAAAAAAAGAACGCCCGGTTGGGTTTGGCTTCTATTGGGTCTTGTTCCTGGGCTTGGTATCGCACTTTTAGTTTTTCTGATGAAAGATAAGCCAGAAACAGTGTCGCATGAAATAAAAATAACGACGCCTTCTGCTTTGCAGGAGGAGCCTGTTGCTCCTCTGCCGCCACAACCTGAAGCACGTTTTGATTTTTACAAATCATTGCGGGAGATGAAGATTTTTATTCCCGATGAGGAAGAGATCGTTCCGAAAAAAAGAACTGTTTCTGAAGTGAAAGAAGTAGAGATCCCCGGAACTTATATTTTACAGGTTGCTTCGTTTAAAGAGTATGAAATGGCGGATGCACTGAAAGCAAAACTGGCTATATCAGGTATCAAGTCGGGTATACAAACTGTCACTATTAAAAATGGAGCCACTTGGCATCGTGTTCGTGTCGGCCCCATTCATGAATTACCGCGTTTGCATGAGATTCAATTACAACTTCAGAAAAATAATATTGAATTTATTTTGCTGAAATTAAAAGGTTAAAGAAGGCGTTATGAGTGCTAATTCGTATTTGATTGGTATTGATGTCGGTTCGACGACGGTCAAGTGTGTGCTTGTCGAACCTGAAAGCTTTTCCATTGTATGGCGTTGTTATGATCGGCATGAAGGCTTGCAAGGGCCAAAACTGCTTGAATCATTAGAGCGCATGGAGTCAGAAAACCCTTTTCTTCAAGAAGGTCAGCATCAAGCCTATATTACGGGCTCCGGCGGCACGGCTGTTGCCGAGTATGTGGGCGCAAGATTCATTCAAGAGGTGAATGCTGTCACGCTTGCAGTGGAACGATTGCACCCTGATGTCAACAGCGTGGTCGAGCTGGGGGGGCAGGATGCAAAAATTATCATATTTCAGCCCGGTGCTAATGCTGAGGAGCGGCGTGTTGTCACCTCAATGAATGATAAGTGTGCCTCAGGCACTGGTGCAACCATTGATAAATGTCTATTGAAAGTGGGTCTCAGTTCAGAGCAAGCGACTCAAATTCCTTTTTTACCCGAAAAGCTGCACCATGTGGCTGCGAAATGTGGTGTGTTTGCCGAAACGGATGTGGTCAATCTGGTGAAATCGGGTGTGCCATCT
Organism: uncultured Gammaproteobacteria bacterium; assembly: GCA_964468225.1. GTDB lineage: Bacteria > Pseudomonadota > Gammaproteobacteria > JAADGQ01 > JAADGQ01 > S141-38. Next base: position 17,429 of record CAYXVC010000003.1, on the reverse strand, counting down.
GAAGAAATCGTCAATTCACTCGCTGATGCTATCGTAATGCAGAACCTTACCGTGCTGACACGAGGCAATACGCTGTTGAGTAATGTGTTGCTGTTGGGTGGGCCCAATACCTACCTGCCTTTTTTACAGGCATGTTGGCGCAAGCGAATTATAGAAACATGGAAAGAGCGTGGTTATGCCGTTCCGGATATTCCTGCTGAAGAGCTGATTAAAGTCCCTGATGATGCGCAATATTATGCCGCATTCGGTGCAGTAGTGTTTGGTGCGCAGGAGCAGGCCGAAGGTGCGAACTATTGCGGTGTTGAGGCACTCAGGTCGCATTTGAGTGGAGATAAACAGCGTACATCCTCTCATCACACAGGCCCAGGATTATGGAAAACACCAGAGGAGCTGGAAGAGTTTCAGCGGGACTATGTAAAGCCTGCCTTTGAAGCCAGACAGCTTGACGGTAAAGAAACAGTTCGTGTTTACATAGGAATTGATGGCGGCTCGACTACCACCAAAGCTGTGCTGCTTGATGAGCAGGGCGACGTGATTACAAAAGAGTATCTGCTTTCAACAGGTAACCCGATAAATGATAGCAATATTATTTTTAAAAAACTGAAAGAGTACATATCACAGCAAAGCGCGGTTATTGAAATTACAGGCTGCGGTGTGACGGGCTATGCCGGTGATGTACTCGAAAAAGCATTAGGCTGTGATGCCAATATTGTTGAGACGATTGCACATATGCAGAGTGCCAAGCGTTTTTGTGGCGATGATATTGACGTGGTTTGTGATGTGGGCGGGCAGGATATTAAAGTGCTGTTTTTGCAGCATGGTGACATAAAAAGTTTCCGTCTCTCAAATCAGTGTTCAGCCGGTAATGGTATGTTGTTGCAGGCCATGGCGCAGCAGTTTGGTGTGAAAGTAGAACAGTTTGCTGATGTCGCATTTAAAGCAAAAAATTCACCTAATTTTAGTTATGGCTGTGCGGTCTTCCTTGATAGTGATCGCGTCAACTTTCAGAAAGAGGGTTACTCTCGAGAAGAGTTGTTTGCCGGTTTGGCTCGCGTTCTTCCAAAGAATATATGGCAGTATGTGGTGCAAATTCCACGCCTTGCCGAATTGGGACGTAAGTTTGTATTGCAGGGCGGTACGCAATATAACCTGGCGGCGGTAAAAGCCCAGGTTGATTATATTAAAGCGCGTGTACCCAATGCGGAAGTGATTGTGCATCCGTACTGTGGTGAAGGCGGTGCGATTGGTGCGGCTCTTGAGGCGATGCGGATCGTAAAACTTCGAGGGAAGTCTTCATTTGTCGGGCTCGATGCTGCGTTGGACGTGCAGTTTACGGCACGTACTGATGAAGAGACGCGTTGCACCTTTTGTACCAGCAATTGTTCGCGTACTTTTATTGATATTGAACTGCCTGTTGCCCCTCCTGTCAGGCATATCGCAGGATTTGCCTGTGAAAAGGGCGAGGTAGAATCCAAGCAGGAAGTGGTTGCGCAAGAGAAACAGAGGCGGAAACTTAAATCGAATTACCCCAATCTGGTGGATGAAGAGTCGAAGCTGGTGTTTCGTCATGTTTATAAAGCAACGTCACTTCCTGATGCTTCAACACAGATTGAAACGACTCAGCCTGAAAAGCGTTGGTTTACGATTCATCATAAAAAAGTAAAACGTCATTTTCAGCGCAGCTCCGAGGCTGCCATACAGCGCCGCCAACAAATTCGAATTGGTATGCCGCGTGTGTTGAATATCTATACTATTGCCCCTTTTATGCGAACGTACCTTGAAGCTCTGGGCATCACTTCGCACAATATTGTGTTTTCAGACGAAACATCAGAGGAACTATGGCGTGACGGTGGGAAATATGGGTCGATCGACCCCTGTTTTCCTGCCAAGGTCTCTCAGGCGCACGTTTACAATCTGCTCTACAAAAAGCAAACGAGTCGTAAATCGCTGGATTATGTTTGGTTTCCCAGTGTGCTTCAGCTCTCTAATTTTTGTACAAACGTTATTGGCAATACGACTTGCCCCATTGTGGCCGGTACTCCCAATGTTGTAAAAGCGTCGTTTACAAAGGAAAAAAATTTATTTGACCAGTGTGGTGTTGGTTATGTTGATGGTGCGCTTGATTTCAATCACTTTGCACGGCTCAAACGACAGCTTTTTGATGCATGGGCTTCACACCTTGATATCACTGAGGATGAGAGTGATTGGGCGTGTGAGCAGGGGCAGAAAGCGATGCATCATATTGATGTAAAAATACAAACTCGTGGCATGGAATTACTAAAATTTATTGAAGAGAATCATCGTGCTGGTTTGTTGATGCTGGGTCGGCCTTATCATAATGACCCCGGAATTAATCATGAAGTACTAAGCGATTTTCAGGCGCTGGGTTATCCCGTGCTTTCTATTCGTTCGATTCCTAAAGACCCTGCTTATCTTGATCAATATTTTGGTGAGGAAATTGCATCAGGAAGGATCGACGATGCTTTTGATACTCGTGATGTCTGGCCAGAAAGTTACTCGGTCAACAGTGCTCAAAAAGTGTGGGCTGCAAAATTTGCAGCGCGTCACCCCAATATTGCTGTTGTTGATTTTTCAAGCTTTAAATGTGGTCACGATGCGCCGACTTATGGCCTGGTTAATCAGATTCTCGCTGCCAGTAAAACCCCTCACTTTATGCTGCATGATATTGATGCTAACAAGCCGGGTGGCTCAATTAAAATTCGTGTGAATACATTTCACTATTCGTTGCAGCGCTTTCAGGCTGAATTAGAGGCCGGTAAGAAAAGTGCAATGCCTACGTATAACAAACCGACGACAAAAGTATCGTAAGGAATAGTTATGGAACCTCAAATCAAAGAAAATAGCAGCGTAGGTGAAGTAATCAATTTTGTTTCCAAGGATCAGCTTGTTGATTCAAACATTCAGCACTGGCATGATAAAAATCCAATCAATTTTAGCGCTGAAGAACGAAGCGAAACGACCCTGCTTTTTGGTGGCTTGACCGAGATGCATGACCAATTGCTGGAAGCGGGTGTGACCGCGCTTGGGTACAAGGCAAAAGCACTACCTGAAGCCGATTATGCAGCATTGCAGTGCGGTAAGGAGTATGGCAACCGTGGGCAGTGTAACCCGACCTATTTTACGGTAGGCAATCTTGTTAACTACTTGTGTTATTTGCGGGATGATAAAAATTTATCCGTTGCAGAGATCATTAAAAGCTATCTTTTTGTCACCGCAGCTACATGCGGCCCCTGTCGCTTTGGTATGTATGTTACTGAATATCGCAAAGCTCTGCGCGATGCGGGGTTTGAAGGTTTTCGTATCTTGTCATTTCAAGGTGGCAATGCAGGAAAAGAGGGCAATAAAAATGATGGTTTAAAAACAGACCTCAAGTTTTTTTCTACTGCAATAAAATGTGTTGTGATTGCCGATGTGCTGAATGCGATTGGGTATCGTATTCGGCCTTATGAGATTGAGGAAGGTGCGACGGATCACGCTTTATCTGCATGCAAAGATATACTTCGAAATACTATTGATGAGAAAAAAAGTTTAATTAAAGCACTTTATCAATGCCGTAAACTATTGGTGGCTGTTAAAACAGACTTCACGCAGGTCAAACCCAAGGTTTTAGTGATTGGCGAGTTTTGGGCCATGACCACTGAGGGTGATGGTAACTATCGCTTGCAGCGCTTTTTAGAACAAGAGGGTGCAGAGTGTGAAGTGCAACCTATTACCAATTGGTTGCTCTATATGTTGTGGGAGGAAAAGTCTCATTTAAAAGAGACGATGCTGCTGCGTAAGGCAGAGAGCACGGCAAACAGCTATAAAGATAAAAAATCGATTTTCGCCAGCTTTCAAGTCAGTATGGCGGCACTTGGACTCAAAGGGTTCTTTTACGGTGTTGCGTCTCTGGTGGGACTCAAAAAGTACAAACTTTCAGATATGGATGAAATTGCCCGAATCAGTCACCCCTATTATCTTAATGAAGTGCGAGGTGGTGAAGGGCATATGGAGGTTGGCAAGTTGATTCAGGCGGTTGAGCAAAAAAAAGCGCACCTGGTTATTAGTGTAAAACCCTTTGGTTGTATGCCTTCATCGGGTGTTTCTGATGGTATTCAGTCTCTGATTACTGCTCGTTACCCCGAAGCTAATTTTCTTGCGATAGAGACAACGGGGGATGGCGCTGTGAATGTTTATAGTCGTGTGCAAATGGCACTGTTTCGGGCGCGTAAACAGGCACAAAAAGAGTTTGGTAAGGTTGGTTAGGAGCATGCACAAAATAACTTCCACAATTTCAGATGCTCATCAAATACAATTCGCATGAACCTATTGGAGGCGAGGTTCAGCATTTTTTTCATGTTTAAAACCTTGCCTCTAATATAAATATAATCTCAACCGAATGAGCTACCATCGGACGATCTCTTTGGCAATCTTGAAGCGCAGGTTACGCGCAGCCTTCGACGAGCATGATGATATGAAAATAGTGGCAATACGCAGCATCAACATGATAAAAGCTCCCAGCTTATAACTACTGGTTTTTTTCATCAGCTCGGCAAGGTCGGTACCAATATTTTCGGACATTTTCATCAGTGCGCTTTTAAAAAGCTCATTAGCCCAACGGCCGGTTTCTGTCTGACAAATATTAAGATAATCATTTAACACCTGGGAATGATAGCCTCAAGAAGGCGACGTAGCTGATTGTGTGGTTAGAAGGATTTTGACCCTTTAAGGTGGGATTAGGGGAGGGCTTTCCCCCTAAGTATACCCGCAGGGTGTGCCGGATTTTACAGTTAATTTGTTGTGCATCACAGCCGTTAAGTTGAGCCCCCTCCGTTGCCAATACCCTCGCGTGGGAACCAGGAGTTTTGCGCTCTATTTTCAATGATTTTTAAGCCCGATTGTCTTGGGCTGAGCATAAAATATTTGGTTTCTATTGTATCAATAGGTATAGTTCGCTGTTTGAGAACTTAGTATCTATCTCATCATCCGCCGCAATTGCACAATCCTCTTTTGTTTGGAAATAATTCATATTAGTTATGGGAAAAAAAACGTATCTCTATAACAAGCATATCGAATCAGGCGCTAAAATAGTCGATTTTGGTGGCTACGATATGCCGCTGCATTATGGCTCTCAAATTGAAGAACATCACCATGTTCGCAATGATGCTGGCATGTTTGATGTTTCACATATGGTTGTGGTGGATTTGCGTGGCGAAATGGTTCGGGGCTTTTTACGTTACCTGCTAGCGAATAATGTTGATCGTTTAAAAGAGAGTGGTAAGGCGCTGTATAGCTGTATGTTAAACAGTGATGGCGGTATTATTGATGATTTGATCGTCTACTTTATGGATGAAACCTGGTTTCGTTTGGTGGTGAATGCTGCGACGCGTGATAAAGATTTGGCATGGATTGAAAAACAGGCTGCTGATTTTGATGTGACGATCAAAGTGCGTGATGATTTAGCAATGATTGCAGTGCAAGGGCCAGAGGCACGTATAAAAACTCATGCTGTATTGAATGGCTTAAAACAAAAAAAAGCCGCTGCATTAGCACCGTTTTATGCGACTGAATGTGAGATTTTTTTTATCGCACGTACGGGTTACACCGGTGAAGATGGCTATGAAATTATGTTGCCTGCTGATCAGGCGGAGCCATTCTGGCAAGCACTTCTGGAGCAAGGCGTAAAGCCTGTGGGTTTGGGTGCGCGTGATACGTTGCGTTTGGAAGCGGGGATGAATCTGTATGGAACCGATATGGATGAAAGTGTGACTCCATTGGAATCAGGTTTGGGTTGGACTGTGGGTTGGGAGCCATCGACACGCCACTTTATAGGCCGTGATGTTTTGCAAGTACAGCAGGAAAGTTTAAAACACCAAAAATTTGTAGGTCTGATTTTGGATGGTAAAGGTATGTTACGCAATCATCAAAAAGTGGTTGTGGACGGGGTTCCGGTGGGAGAGGTGACCAGTGGTAGTTTTTCTCCAACTTTGGGCAAAGCAATTGCATTTGCCCGCGTTGATTCCCATGTTGAAGCGCAGTGTGATATTGAAGTGCGTGGCCGATATTTAGCAGCAACGGTGGTGAAATTACCATTTGTTCGCAATGGTAAATCGTGTCTCTAAACAACAAATAAAAAACAGATGTAAATATAGATTAGGAGAGAGTTTGTGAACGATATTCCAGCAGATTTAAAATACACCAAGTCACATGAGTGGATTCAGGTGTTGGATGACGATGTGATTTTGATTGGAATTACTGATCATGCGCAAGAGTTGTTGGGCGACATGGTTTATGTCGAATTGCCAAATGTGGGCGATACTCCCGGCGCGGGTGATGAATGTATCGTCGTCGAGTCTGTAAAAGCGGCATCGGATGTCTATAGTCCTGCTTCAGGTCAGGTAATGGCTATTAATGATGTTTTGCTTGATGAGCCTGAATTGATTAATAAAGACCCTTATGGCGAAGGCTGGATTTTACGTTTGAAAGTGAACGCTCCTGATGAGTTGGATGCATTGATGAGTGCGGATGATTACGCTGATTTGATTGCTTCAGAAACAGAATGACCGATTTAGAGATATTGATAAGGTAATGCCATTTATTCCACACACTGAAAGAGATGTTAAAGAGATGTTGGAAGCGATTGGTGCGCCCAGCATTGAATCTCTGTTTGATGAAATCCCTGCCGCACTGCGTACAGGAGAGTTAACAACTGTTCCTGAAGGTTTGAATGAACTGGGCGTGACACAGCTCATGCAGGCACGAGCGAAAAAGAATAAACCACTGCTCTGTTTTGCCGGTGCCGGTGCGTATGAGCACCATATTCCAGCAGCGGTCTGGGAGCTGACTACGCGCGGAGAGTTTTACACGGCTTATACCCCTTATCAGGCTGAAGCCAGTCAAGGCACATTGCAGTTACTGTATGAATTCCAAACCATGATGGCGAGTCTCACGGGGCTGGATGTTTCGAATGCCTCGCTCTATGACGGGGCTTCGGGTTTGGCGGAAGCGATTTTGATGGCAGTACGTTGCAATCGAAAATCAAAATCCAGACGCATACTGTTGCCAACGACCGTGCACCCGGCTTATCGAAAAGTCAGTCGCAATATTGTCAGCAACCAAAATATTGTACTGGAAGAGATTCCATACTGTGCTGAAAAAGGTGCGGTTTTACCGAAAAGTCTGGAAAAATATCAGGGTGAAGATATTGCTGCATTAGTGATTCAGCAGCCTAACTTTTTTGGTTCGCTGGAAGATGTGGATGCATTGACTGACTGGGCGCATGCTCAAGGTGCGATGGTGATTGCCGTGGTAAACCCTATGACGTTGGCCATTTTGAAACCACCGGGTGAATGGGGTAGTGCAGGAGTTGATATCGCCTGTGGCGAAGGGCAGCCCTTGGGTATTCCTCTTGCGGGTGGCGGCCCTTATTTTGGTTTTATGTGTTGCAAGCAGAAACAGGTTCGACAACTGCCCGGGCGAATCGTTGGGCGTACAGTTGATCTGGAGGGTAAAGAAGGTTTTACGCTGACGTTGCAGGCACGCGAACAGCATATTCGTCGTTCTAAAGCGACCTCTAATATCTGTACCAACCAAGGTTTGATGACTACAGCGGCAACAATTTATATGTCACTGTTAGGCCCGGAAGGGTTGCGCAGCGTGGCGGAAGCATGTTTCACCAATACTCAAAAATTGGTGGAGAGACTTGCGCTGATTGATGGCGTTGAGCCAATTTTTAGCGGCACGAATTTTCATGAAGTCATGATTCAATTGCCTTGTGCGGCCGGTGCTGTTCATGCCGAGCTGTGTGAACAGGGAATTTTAGGCGGCTATGAACCTTCCGAAGAGTACCCTGAATTAGGTCATGCCTTGTTGGTGTGTGTGACAGAGACCCGAACAGATGAAGAGATTGAACACTTTGCTGTGCAACTCGAAATCATAATTAAAAAACTTCAAAATTGAATACTACAATGCTGATTTTTGAACAGTCACGCTCAGGCCGTGGCAATGGTGCCCAAAAAATTAAGAGCAGTGCGACTTTGAGTGCGCTTCCCAAACAGTTTATACGTGAAAAAAAACCACTGTTGCCAGAAGTTTCTGAAATGCAGACGGTGCGCCATTATACGCGCCTGTCACAAAAAAACTTCTCGATTGATACGCAGTTTTACCCGTTAGGGTCATGCACGATGAAGTATAATCCGCGTGCTTGTAATAAGCTGGCGATGTTGCCTGAATTTTTATCGCAGCACCCTTTGTCACCCGAATCCTGCATTCAAGGGTTTCTTGCTTGCCTCTATGGCTTGCAGGAGATACTTAAAGGTGTCACGGGGATGAAAGGTGTTTCATTAACCCCGATGGCCGGTGCGCAAGGTGAGTTGGCAGGAATGGCGATGATTCGTGCTTATCATGAGTCGCGCGGTGATACGGCTCGAAATGAATTGCTGGTTCCTGATGCTGCCCATGGTACGAACCCAGCGACGGGCGTGATGTGTGGCTATAAAGTTCGTGAAATTCCGACGCTGCCAGATGGTGATGTGGATTTGGAGGCGCTTCGTGGTGCGGTCGGGCCGCAAACCGCTGCAATCATGTTAACGAATCCATCCACTTTGGGTGTTTTTGATCGAAAAATAGCTGAAATTTCTCAAACGGTACACGATGCCGGTGGTTTGCTCTATTATGATGGAGCTAATCTGAATGCTATTTTAGGTAAAGTGCGACCGGGTGATATGGGCTTTGATGTGGTGCATATCAATCTGCACAAAACATTTTCCACACCCCATGGTGGCGGAGGCCCGGGTTCCGGGCCAGTAGGGGTGAGTGAGCGGCTGTTGCCCTTTTTGCCCGTTCCAGTGGTCGCTCGAAAGAATGATCAATATCACTGGTTGAGCGAAAAAGATTGCCCGGACTCCATCGGGCGCTTATCTGCTTTTATGGGTAATGCAGGTGTGTTGTTGCGAGCTTACGTTTATTCGCGCTTGTTAGGGCGGGAAGGCATGGTTCGCGTTGCAGAGTATGCGACATTGAATGCAAATTATATGGCAGTGAAGTTGACTGAAGCAGGATTTGATCTGGCTTATCCGGAGCGTAGAGCGACGCATGAGTTTAGTTTGACACTGCAAGCGCAGGCGAAAGGTATCGGCGCAACGGCCACTGATTTTGCCAAGCGTTTGTTGGATTACGGTTATCACGCGCCGACGGTCTATTTTCCGTTGCTGGTGGCAGAGTGCATGTTGATTGAACCGACTGAAACCGAAGCAAAATCCGAGCTGGATGGTTTTGTCGAAGCCATGAAGAAAATTTTATCCGAGGCTTCGGCCGATTTGAATAAAGTACGTGGCGCGCCTTATACATTGCCGGTGAAACGTCTGGATGAAGTGCGTGCCGCGCGTCAGTTGGATCTGGTCTGGAAGGGTGTTGCCGATGAATGAACCATCACAAAAAAAAGTATCTGAACTTCAGCGAATTTGTAAGGCTGGGGCGTATTCGATTGCTGGCCTGAAAGCTGCCGCCCGACATGAACCTGCTTTTCGTACAGAACTGATTTTATGTATCGTGTTGTTTCCTCTGGCGCTATGGTTGGGTGAAAGCGGAGTTGAACGTGCGTTGTTGATCGGTTCGCTGGTCTTGGTATTGATTGCAGAGTTAGTCAATTCAGCGATTGAAGCGGTGGTGGATCGCATAGGCTCTGAATGGAACGAGTTGTCTGGCCGGGCAAAAGATATTGGATCAGCGGCCGTTTTTGTAGCACTTGTTCATGTGCTTATTGTCTGGGTATTAATTATTTGTTTTTGAATAAGGAAAATTTATGTCTGCTTTGATTTGTGGTTCTTATGCTTATGACACCATTATGGTGTTCAATGATCAGTTTAAAAACCATATTCTTCCTGATAAGGTGCATATTTTAAATGTCTGCTTTTTAGTGCCCGATATGCGTCGTGAGTTTGGTGGTTGTGCGGGAAATATTGCGTATAATTTGCACCTGCTGGGTGGAGATCCATTGCCGATGGCGACTGTAGGGCAGGATTTTACACCTTATGCAAAATGGATGGATCAACTAGGCATCAGCCGTAAGCATTTGAAAGAGGTTGATTCTTATACTGGGCAGGCGTTTATTACGACCGATCAGGACGCTAATCAAATTACTGCTTTTCATCCCGGTGCTATGGGTTTGTCGCATGAAAACAAGGTTTCTGATGCGAAAGGTATAAAAATAGGTATTGTTTCCCCTGATGGCCGTGACGGAATGATCGAACATGCGGCACAGTTTTTTGATGCTAAAATTCCATTTATTTTTGATCCCGGTCAGGGCTTGCCAATGTTTAATGGTGATGAGCTGAATCAGTTTATCGAGCAGGCAACGTATTTGACTGTGAATGATTATGAAGCAGAGCTATTGCAGGAGCGTACGGGTAAAACTCTGGAAGAAATTGCAAAGAGTCTTGATGCGTTGATCGTGACGCTGGGTGGCCAAGGCTCAAAAATATATGCCGATGGAAAGGTGATTGATATTCCCTCGGTGACACCTGCTGAAATTGCAGACCCGACTGGTTGCGGTGATGCGTATCGTGCGGGTCTGTTGTTTGGATTGATGAACGGTATGAGTTGGGAGACGACAGGGCGGATTGCATCACTAATGGGTTCGATTAAGATTGCCCATAAAGGAACTCAAAATCATACCTACAGTAAAGCTGAGTTTAATGTGAAGTTTGAAGAGAGCTTTGGTTATAGTTTATAAAGTTGGCGATGAGCCGTTGGAGTATTAAAAGTTATGAGTAAAGATAAAAGCGCCAATGTTGTTTGGCATCAGGCCACTGTTGGGCGTAGCCATCGTGAAAAAATGAATAGCCATAAAAGTGCTGTACTGTGGTTTACAGGTCTTTCTGGTGCAGGAAAATCGACGCTTGCTCATGCAGTGGAAGAAGTGTTGCATGAAAAAAATATCAGAACATTCGTGCTGGATGGCGATAATGTGCGCCACGGTTTATGTGGCGACCTCGGGTTTTCTGATGAGGATCGTCAAGAAAATATTCGCCGCGTGGGTGAAGTTGCAAAAATCATCATCGAAACAGGTGCGATTGTACTGACGGCTTTTATTTCACCCTTCAAATCAGACCGGGATCGTGTGCGTACTTTAGTGGATCAAGATGATTTCATTGAAGTTTATGTCAAATGCTCACTGGAGAAATGCGAAGAGCGTGATGTCAAAGGGCTTTATAAAAAAGCACGATCAGGAGAGATTAAAGAGTTCACGGGAATTTCTTCGCCCTATGAAGCGCCTGAAAGTGCTGAAGTGGTGGTAGACACAGGTGAGCTTGAGCTGAAAGAGTCCGCTGAAAAGGTGGTCGATTATCTTATAAAGAAAGGTGTTGTATCTTTGAGCTAAATGAAAAAAGATAAACTTTTTCTAAAGCAAAGTACCACCACCGATTTTGACTTCGGTGAAAAAACGGCTGAAGTTTTTGATGACATGCTGGATCGAAGTGTTCCGTTATATCGTGAGTTACAGCGTATGACGGGTGAGCTGGCCAATGAGTTCGCTGCTGATGGAACTCAAGTGTATGATCTGGGCTGCTCTACCGGAACGACATTGCACACTTTGTGTGAATCAATAGAAAAGGACGTTACATTTATTGGTATTGATAACTCCGAAGCAATGCTGAAAAAAGCAGAAGAAAATTTTAAAAAAGCGTGCATCTCGGCAAAGTATCAGTTTATTTTAGAGGACTTGAATGAGAGGCTGGATATTCAGAATGCATCTGTCGTCGTTCTGAATTTAACGCTGCAATTTGTGCGTCCACTCTATCGTGAGATTTTAATTCGGACTATCTATTCAGGTTTGAATAAAAATGGTTGCCTGATTCTAGTGGAAAAAGTGCTGGGAAATGATTCTCTGTTTAATCGCCAGTTTATCAAGTTTTATTACGATATGAAGAAGCGGCATGGCTATTCTGAAATGGAGATTGCACAAAAGCGTGAGGCTTTGGAGAATGTATTGATCCCTTACCGAGTCGATGAGAATATCGAACTTCTGAATAAACAAGGATTTTCTCATGTCGAAATTTTTTTTAAATGGTATAATTTCTGCGGCTTTATAGCAGTGAAATAGTCAATACATACAGAGACTGCAATAAATAATTATTTTGAGTTGCAAGTTGCTTGTTCAGGCTGTATTATTCAGCCCCTTTTCGTTGCGCGTGTTGCGCGGTTTTATTGGAGTGAATTTGGAATGAAAACCTATAGTGCGAAACCGGAGACGGTTAAGCGTGATTGGTATGTTGTTGATGCCGATGGGAAAACTTTGGGCAGACTCGCCAGTGAAATCGCTAAGCGTTTGCGCGGCAAGCATAAGCCGGAATACACACCACATGTAGATACGGGCGATTACATTGTCGTTGTTAATGCTGAAAAAATACATGTGACAGGTAACAAAGCAAAAGACAAGATATATCACCATCATACAGGTTTCATTGGTAATCTGAAATCAATCAGCTTTGAAAAGTTGATTGAGAAAGCACCTGAGCGCGTCATTGAATTTGCTGTGAAAGGCATGTTACCTAAAGGCCCTTTAGGGCGTGATATGTTCAGAAAACTGAAAGTATATGCGGGCGGCGAACACAAGCATTCTGCTCAGCAGCCTATCGCTCTCGAAATTTAATAGTGACGGAATAAACGTATGGCAACAACCGAAATCAATTATGGCACAGGGCGACGCAAAAGCTCTGCTGCTCGTGTCTATTTAAAAGCAGGATCAGGTCAGATCGTTGTTAACGGTCGTGCACTGGACGAATACTTTGGTCGTGAAACATCGCGCATGGTGATACGTCAGCCTCTTGAATCTGTTGAAATGCTTGATAGTGTAGACATCAATATCTCTGTTCGTGGTGGTGGTGCGAGTGGTCAGGCTGGAGCGATTCGTCATGGAATCTCTCGTGCACTGGTTGCCCGTGATGAATCTTTGCGTCCAACACTGCGTGGGCTAGGCTTTCTGACTCGTGATGCACGTAAAGTTGAGCGTAAAAAAGTTGGTCTGCACAAAGCGCGTAAGCGTCCTCAATTTTCGAAACGTTAAATTAGTTTGCTGCTTTAGTCAGCACTCTTTAGCGGTAAACGGCGAAATGACTTTTAGTTATTTCGCCGTTTGTGTTTGTATTGGAGGGAGTCGTCTAGGGGCTTTTCCGAGAATGAAAGTCGTAGCAAGGGGAAAGCTATTTTGAGTCATATTATTCGTAAATTTGAGGCGAATAGTCGTTCTATAAAAAGCATAAAACAATTTCATGTCCTATACTCCAAAAAATCTTCTGGTCACTGGAGCCGCTGGTTTCATCGGATCAAACTTTGTACACTACTGGCTCAAAGAAAATTCCGATAGCCGAGTGATTGCGCTTGATGCTCTCACCTATGCAGGAAATCGAGCCAATTTATCCTCAGTCGAAGACAAAGAAAATTTCAGCTTTGTTCACACAGATATACTTGAAACGGATCGTATTGAACAATTGCTACGAACAGAGCAGATCGACACCTTCGTTCACTTCGCCGCTGAATCGCATGTCGATCGCTCCATTCACGGCCCCGATGCATTTCTTAAAACGAATATCGAAGGCACACACTCACTTCTGAAAGCTGCCAAAAAAGTATGGCTGGATGAGGGAGAGAAACCACATCGTTTTCATCATGTATCCACAGATGAAGTTTACGGCACACTCGAACCCGAAGCTCCAGCCTTCACCGAAGAACACCAATACCAACCTAATTCCCCCTATGCAGCGAGTAAAGCCGCATCGGATCATATTGTGCGCAGTTACCACCATACCTATGGGCTCAATACCACCATCAGTAATTGTTCCAATAATTATGGGCCTTATCATTTTCCCGAAAAATTAATTCCATTAATCATCGTTAATTGTTTAGAAGGAAAGCCCTTGCCCATTTACGGTGATGGCAAACAGATTCGAGACTGGCTCTATGTCGAAGACCACTGCCGAGGCATTGAACTGATCCTGAACAAAGGCCGAGTGGGAGAGGTTTATAACATCGGCGGCAATAACGAATGGGCTAATATTGATATAGTTACCCTGGTGTGTGAGCTGATGGATCAACATCATCCTGAAGGTGCGCCACATAAAAACCTGATCACTCATGTCACTGATCGGCTTGGGCATGATCGAAGGTATGCGATTGATGCTAGCAAGATTATGGATGAATTAGGTTATCAACCCAAAGAAACATTTGAGACAGGGATTCGTAAAACTGTGCAGTGGTATCTTGATAACGAGAGTTGGTGGCGCAGGGTCATGGATGGGAGTTATCATAACTGGATTGAGACGAATTATTAGTATGAATGAATTATATCTTGGTGGAGATCAAGCATGAGAAAAGATCTACTGGTTTATGGTTCCCCTGCCATTGAAAATGCTGAAATAGAAGAAGTTGTTGCTGTGATGGAAAGCGGCTGGCTCGGTACGGGCCCTAAGGTGGCTCAGTTCGAACAAGATTTTTCTGAGTATAAGGGAATAGATAATGCGGTGGCATTAAACTCTTGTACCGCTGCTTTACATTTGAGCATTCTGGCTGCTGGAATAGGAAAGGGCGATGAAGTCATTACGACACCACTCACTTTCTGCGCAACTATTAACGCTATTATTCATGCTGGAGCGACCCCGGTGCTGGCGGATGTTAATCCGGTCACCATGAATATTGATCCCGATGAAGTGGAAGCAAAAATTACTCCCAGAACAAAAGCAATCCTTCCTGTTCATTTTGCCGGGCGGTCTTGTGATATGGAGGCTTTATGCAAAATTTCCAATAAACATGGACTCAAAATTATTGAAGACTGTGCTCATGCCATAGAAACTGAATATCATGGACGTAAGGCAGGTACTTTTGGAGATTTTGGTTGTTTCAGTTTCTATGTAACCAAAAATATAGTCACTGGTGAAGGTGGCATGGTGGTTACAAAGAGTGAAGAGGATGCTGCACGCATAAAAATGTTGGGTCTTCACGGCATGACTAAAGATGCCTGGAAACGCTTTGGTGATGAAGGTTACAAACATTACCAAGTGGTAGAGTGTGGTTATAAATACAACATGATGGATCTGCAAGCAGCCATTGGTATTCATCAATTACAAAGAGTCGAGACGTACTGGCAGAAACGTCAAGAAATATGGCAGTACTATAATGATGCCTTTGCTGACTTACCCATCACACTGCCGGCACAAGTGGAAGTAGATACCCGTCATGCCTACCATC
Source organism: uncultured Gammaproteobacteria bacterium (assembly GCA_964468225.1). GTDB lineage: Bacteria > Pseudomonadota > Gammaproteobacteria > JAADGQ01 > JAADGQ01 > S141-38. The sequence continues at coordinate 2,186 of CAYXVC010000003.1, read as the reverse complement.
TCTATACCATTTTGGTTGATAAGCAGCGTTGTGGCATAAGTCGTGATGGATTTATTGATGCTATGACGGCATGTAATATTGGTGTGGGCGTGCATTATCTGAGCATTCCTGAGCATTCCTACTATCAACAAACTTTTGGTTGGCAGCCAGAAGACTACCCGCACGCAATGCGCATTGGGCGGCAAACGGTGAGTTTGCCATTATCAGCAAAGCTGACAGACAATGATGCGGAGGATGTGATTTACGAGGTACAGCAAGTGATCGGTGGTAAAAGTGACTCTTAAAATAGAGAGAGTTCGATCCGCTACGATGGCGGAATGGGAGGAAGCGTGGAATGTTTGCGGCTATTCTACCTATTTTCATTCTCCAGAGTGGGCTGCTATCTGGCAGAAATACTCCAAAGAACGAGTAACACCAAAACCATTGATGATTAACTTTTCAGATGGTAAAAGAGCTGTTTTACCCATGTCAGCGGGACAAGTCTGCAAGGGATTCGTTACCGAATATATTCTCTCACCTGGGGGAACATTTGGAGGTTGGATTTCTGTAGATCAATTGACTGAAGACCACGCCCTTCAATTATCTGTTCTTATTGCCAAGAGGTGCAAACAACTGAGTTGGCGGTTAAATCCATATGACCCATTGGTAGCTGAATCGGTAAAGCTTAATGTAAAACAGGACGAAACGCATGTTCTTGATTTAGCGGATGGATTTGGATCTATTTTTAAGTTGTGGAGTAAAGGGCACAAGAGCGCTGCCAAGAAAGCACATCGTGAGGGGGTGATTGTAAGGGAGGCGATATCACTTGAGGAGTGGCAAGCTTATTTTACAGTTTATGAGGATTCATTGAGGCGCTGGGGAGATAAAGCATCTTCAAAATACAGCTGGAGATTGTTTGAGGATTTATATCGGAGAAAATCAAGCAATATTAAACTTTGGTTAAGCTTTTACAATGAACAGGTAATTTCCGGTATGCTCTGTTTTTATGCAAAAAACCATGTTGTTTATTGGCACGGTGCAGCTCTTGAGGAATATTTTGGGTTGCGCCCTGTCCATTGGGGGGTTCACGAAGTAGTTAGAAACGCCTGTGAATCGGACTATAGATGGTTTGACTTTAACCCTAGCGGTACTAATGAAGGAGTAAAAAAATTCAAAAAAGGTTTTGGTGCAACTTCCAGAGCAGCCCCAGTCGTGCTGGTTAGCCATTGGGGTGTAAAGGCTGCCAGAGGGTTAGTAAGTAGGTTTAGAGGGTAAAATTATGGCCCGAATCAGTTTATTGTTTAAGCAATTTAAGTGCTTTTGGATAGAATATGCGTTGTTGTCTCGTGTGCTCAGAAAATTTCCCGGTGTAATGATTGAAGCCAGGGTTATGTTTAAAGGCAATATTGACAATCTTAAGTTAGGAAAAAATGTCCAAATTCAGTCTGGAACAATATTGCATATGGGGGGAATGCCGTGGTGTAAGTATGCTGGGGCTATTACTATTGGTGATGATTGTTGTATTTCTCCTTACTGTGTGATCTATGGCTGTGGGCCAGGTGGAGTACGTATAGGTGATCGATTTGATTGTGGGCCGAATGTTTCTATTTTTTCGAGTAGAACGGATTATTCAAAAGGCTTGAATTATCATGTTTTTGATTCTGTTGATATCGGTGATGACGTTACTGTTTTTGCAAATGTAGTAATTAGCCCTGGTGTTGTTATTGGGTCTGGGTCTGCTATTGCAGCCGGTTCAGTTGTTATTAATGATGTCCCTAAAAACACATTGGTCGGCGGTTCCCCCGCCAGAGTTATTAGAGAAAATATCCGATAGAATTATGCATTGTATAGACAAGAGCGAGCAATGGTTCTGAATGTATATGATCGTCGCCAGGAAATTATAAATGTCACTTGCGCAAGCTGCGGCTGGAGGTGTTCGCTGGACAACACTTTCCATGATATTGGTTACCATAACCCAAATGATACGCTTGATTGTGTTGGGGCGTATCCTGGGGCCAGAAGCATTCGGTTTGTTGGCGATGATGCTGGTTGTAATAGGCTTTGCAGAATTACTCGGACAGATGGGTTTGAGTGAGGCGATTATCCAGCGACCGGACCCCACTCACATAGAACTATCCAGCCTCTATTGGCTAAATATTGCCTTGGGTGGCCTGCTGTACACAATATTGTTGTTAGTGACCCCGCTG
>CAYXVC010000002.1:5015-54923 GCA_964468225.1 uncultured Gammaproteobacteria bacterium | reverse complement strand
TTTCGCGGGATTAATTTTTTCAATCTTGAACCCCAGCGATGCAAAAGAGATTCCGCCGAGCAACACCGGTGAAAAAAGAGCCACAACAAATAACAGAGCAAACAATGGGGCAAGCATCCAAAGCCCATCAAAAAGAGCATCGAAGAACTTAAGCGTTGCTGCCTGCTCACTGAAAATAGTTTTTCGCTCAATGGTCAATCCTTTTTCAAGGATCGTCATCAGGTCTTGCACCATGCCGCTTCCAAAAAAAATCAACCCTCCGGATGATGCCATCATCACCATTAACGTTGTAAGCTCTTTGGAACGAGCAATTTGCCCTTTGTCTTTGGCCTTTTGCAGTTTTTTGGGGGTGGGTTCTTCTGTTTTTTCTTGCCCGCTTTCGCTCTCTGCCATATCGGTTTACAACCCCACAATCCGTTTTATGACAGCAAAGCCATTTTCGAGTAACTTCTCAAACTGGGGGTAAAAACTGGGAAGCGATAAAATAATAATAATGAAGCCCAGTATTAAAGTAATAGGGAAACCAACTGCAAAAATATTCAGCTGAGGCGCAGTTCGTGCCAATACTGCAAAAGCAACATTCACTACAAACAGAGCCGCAATCGCAGGAATTGCAATCATAATGGCTCCAAAAAACATCCAGCTTCCCCACATCAACATATCCCAAAAATGGCTGATGGGTATTCCCTCTAACGTGACAGGCATGGATTGAAAGCTATTGGCGAGCACTTCAATTAAAATCAAGTGGCCATTTAATGTGACAAAAATCAACGTGCCCAATATATTATAAATTTGACCCACAACAGGCACTGAAACACCGTTTTGAGGATCAACCATTTGAGCAAAACCTAGCCCCATCAATTGGCCAATCACCTGCCCACCCATTTCCAATGCAGTAAAAACAATCCGCAGTGCAAAGCCCATCATTAAACCAATCACCAATTGGTAAAATGTAATTAATATGCCTTCCGGCCCTAATGGATCAACAACGGGCATCGGCGGAGCAAGCGGTGCAATCGTAACCGTCAGCACGATGGCAATCACGATTCGAATGCGTACCGGAATCATGCGCCCTGAGAATATGGGGGCGATCATTAACATGCCGCCAATGCGCACAAAAGGCCAAAAGTAGCTGCCAATCCATTCTATAATTTCAGTGGCTTGAAAATGCATCCGTTTCCTAAAGCCCGATCATGGTAGGAATACCTTCATACAAACGTTGCGTATAGGTAGTTAACAATTGCAACATCCAGGGCCCCGCCATCAGCAGCGCAGCAAATGTGATCATCAATTTTGGAATAAAGCTTAAAGTAGCTTCATTGATCTGTGTTGCGGCCTGAAACGTGCTCACCAACAATCCGACGACCAACGCTGGAACCAGTAGCACGGCCACCATAGCCAAAGTCACTTCCAACGCTTGTCTGCCTATTGTTAATACAAATTCTGGGGTCATAACATTCTCCCTTTATATCTATAAATTTATGTATAAAAACTTGCTGCCAGCGTACCCATAATGAGCGCCCAGCCATCCACTAAAACAAACAGCATGATTTTAAATGGCAATGAAATAATCATCGGTGAAAGCATCATCATGCCCATCGCCATGAGCACACTGGCTACTACGAGATCAATAATTAAAAAAGGAATAAAGATTAAAAAACCAATTTGAAACGCAGTTTTTAATTCACTGGTAATAAACGCTGGCATTAACAGCGAGAAAGGCACATCCTCAGGAGATGCGATATCTGTTTTTCCGGAAATATTGGCAAACATACTGATGTCTGTATCACGCGTTTGAGCCATCATAAATTCACGTATAGGTTCTCTTGCTTTTTCGAAGGCTTCCTGAGGGCCAATCTCATTTTCAAGATAAGGTGCAATTCCGTCGTGATAGACCTTGTCAAAAACAGGCTCCATAATAAAAAAAGTCAGAAACAGCGCTAATGCTATTAATATCTGTGTGGTCGGTGTCTGCATCGTGCCCAGCGCCTGACGCAAAATTGAAAGCACTATAATAATTCGGGCAAATGAGGTCATCATCAACAGTGCTGCGGGCAAAAACGCAAAGCCTGTCATCATGGCTAATGCCTGAATGCTCAGCGTATAGGTCTGTTCGCCTGAGGAATCAGTGGTCACTGATACGGTGGGAAGCCCGGGCTCGGCAAGCGCTGCGACTGGAATCAGAAGAGTTAAAAAAAACAGCAATAAGTGTTTCATGATTTTTTCTCACCCTGTTTTTTCATAGCCACCGTCAATCGCTCAATAAAAGAGATATTTTCTGAACCCGGCTTTTGTGTTTGAATCGGTTTTTCCAGTTCATGAAGTGTGCGAATACTCCCCTGAGTTACCCCCACTAATAACTGTTTCTCTCCCACCTGCAACAATACAATGCGTTCACGTTGCCCCGTTGATAAACTGGCCAGCATTTTTAACTCGTGATGCGGGATACTTTGAAATTGACCAAAACGTTTAAAGACCCAGGCTGCTACCAATATCAAAGCCACTATCAAAAACAGGCTCAATATAACGCTCATCATACTTTCTGTATTTAAAGGGCTTTGTAGCGTTTTTTCCAATGGCACTTCATCCGCAGCCCATAGAAATGAAGGTAAAAAAACAGCAGTCATCATGCCCCGTGAAATCCATTTTTTTCTATGAAACATCATGCCGTCCCTCCCCTACTACTTAAGATTTTTTACTCGCTCAGAGGTACTCACTACATCGGTTAAACGAATACCAAATTTCTCATTCACCACGACCACTTCGCCATGTGCGACTAACGTATTATTGACCAGCACATCCATCGGTTCACCAGCCAAACGATCCAACTCCACCACTGAACCCTGATTCAGTTGCAGTAAATTTCTGATACTGATTTTTGTACGCCCAAGCTCCATTGCAATCGTGACAGGAATATCCAGAATCATATCCAGATTACTATCACCTATAATTGCACCCTCCTCTTGCAAGTTCGGGAAATCAGCTGCAGGTACTGCTGCTGTTGTTGGGCTTGCTGCTGGCTCTGGCTCCTTCTGCTCTACTGTTTCGGCTGTCTCCGCAACCGTTTCAGCACTCTCAGCCTCTTCATTTTCACTGTCACCCGACTCATCCAGTGCAGCTGCCCACTCATCCGCAAGCGCTTGATCATCCTGTTTTTCATCACTCATTCTCTCGCTCCTGAACCTGCTTCTTGCCGTTCGATTTTTCCTGCAACTTTAAATGCAATGTTGCCGCGCGAGACACCAAATGAACCGTTAAATATTGGCACACCTTCAACATCCATATGAATCTCATCCTCAATATCTATTGGAATAATGTCGCCTGCTTTCATGTTCATCACATCACGTAATGTGATCTCTGTTTCAACTAACGTCGAGCTCATACCCACCAAAGACGAATTAATCTCACTGCGCAAAGCATTCGACCAGCGTTCGTCTGTTTCAACACGATCACTTTGAATCCCTGCATCTAGTAATTCACGGATCGGTTCCAGCATGGCGTACGGAATCACCGCATGAAATGAGCCGCTTCCCCCATCCAGTTCAATATTAAAAGTACTAACCACAACCACTTCACTGGGACTCACAATATTGGCAAAATGGGGGTTCACTTCGGAGCTTAAATATTCGTACTCCAGTGGCATGACTGCTTCCCACGCTTCACTCATATCTTCAAACACTTGCTTTAATACAATCTGGATGACGCGTTGCTCAGTCATCGTAAATTCACGCCCCTCAATCTTGGCGTGACGGCCATCGCCTCCAAAAAAATTATCAACAATAATAAATACCAGCTTGGGGTCGATGATAAACAGCATCGTTCCTCGCAGCGGGTTGGCCTTCACCAAATTCAAACTGGTGGGTACAAACAAGCTGTGCACATACTCTGCAAACTTGAGCATCTGCACCCCTTCCACCGATATTTCTGCAGTGCGCCGCAACATATTAAAAAGACTGATTCTGAAATAACGTGCAAAGCGTTCGTTAATCATCTCAAGAGTCGGCATTCGACCGCGAACAATGCGATCCTGACTATTGAAATCATAAGAAGAGGCCGCTCCCTCTTCACCGGGTTCAAACTCTTCAGTCTCTACATCGCCGCTGGAGACACCGTGCAACAGCGCATCAATTTCATCCTGTGATAACAGATCATTTGCTGACATAGCGGCTTACTGAACCACAAATCCGGTAAAGAACACATCATCAATGCCCTCAACTCCGGACTTATCTTTCAATATGCTTTGTATCTCTTTTAATACTTTATTGCGGAGTTGCTCTTTACCTTCCTTAGTACTCACCTCTTCATCACTGATACCGCTAAATAAAATGCCCAAATTATTACGTATCACAGGATTATGCATTTTTACATTTTCAATGGCCTCAGGATCAGTTGAAACCACTTCAATCGCAATTTGGATAAATCTTGAACGTTTTTTCAAGGTGATGTTAGAAACAAAAGCAGGTTCGAGTTTGAAATAAATAGGCTCATGACTCTCTTCTTGCACCTGACTCTCCTCCTGAGGAACCTCTTCTCCACCTATTTTCACGACACCGGTCATAAAAAGAGCGCCGACTCCGCCTAATATAAGAACTATCAATACGATCAGGATAATGACAAGAAGATTCCCGCCTTTCTTCTTCTTTTCACCTTCTTCAGATGCTTCTGTCTCTTCTTCAGCCATGTTGCTCACTCCACTTGTTAAAATAATACATGTAGAGGGTAAGCAAAATTTGCGCCAGTTAAATCATTTAATCAGTTTTTCTTTCTAAGGTGAGGTGTTAAAAGAGCTTGAGAACGTGCACTATTTGTATGGTAATCAAAAAGATCATCGAAAATGGCAAAAATTTGACGGGCTTTATGGAGGAAAATTGCCAGAAAAATGGCGTATCACTTTCTCAATTTTCACTGATTCCAGTATAGTGTGACATAATAAAATTCATGGGAAATTTGGTTTTCCCTCTAAAATAAACCGCTTTACAAGAGCAAAAAAACAAAATATGGCACAAGCAAAACATACTATGGGTATCCCCATACTGCTTTATATTGCGGCATTCGTTATTGTTGTTGCTGGTATGCAGGCAGCCAAGCCCATTATTATTCCTTTTTTACTCTCTATATTTATCGCCATTATTAGCGCACCGCCTCTATTCTGGCTAGAAGATCGCGGGCTTCCCCGATCACTTGCCATGGTCGTTGTCATCACGATTGTCATTACTGTTGTACTGGGATTAGGGGCTCTGATTGGCTCATCACTCAACAGTTTTTCAGCCGACCTTCCGTTTTACCAGGAGCGCCTCACCGAACAGATGATGCAATTAAGATTATGGGCTGAAAGTTTTGGATTTGAAATATCACTGGAAGCATTGACCTCCGCATTTGACCCCGCTGTTGCAATGAAACTGGCGGCTCAAACACTCAATGGTCTGGGGGGGGCTTTAGGAAATGCCTTTTTAATTCTTCTGACTGTTGTTTTTATTCTGTTTGAAACATCCAGTTTCCCAAGAAAACTGCGTATTGCTCTGGGCGATCAAAAAGATTCACTTATTCCTTTCCAAAAGTTCACCTCAACAGTAAAAAGTTACCTGGCCATCAAAAGTATCGCCAGCCTTCTGACCGCCGTTTTAATCACCCTCTGGCTTATCATTGTTGGTGTTGATTACCCACTGCTTTGGGGATTGCTGGCATTTATGCTCAACTTTGTTCCCAACATAGGCTCAATTATAGCTGCTGTTCCTGTGGTACTACTTGCTTTGGTTCAATTAGGAACGGGAGCGGCGATCAGTACTGCCATCGGCTTTCTGGTGGTCAACGTTGTAGTAGGAAATATATTAGAGCCACGTTTTATGGGACGTGGATTGGGTTTATCCCCATTGGTTGTATTTTTATCATTAGTCTTTTGGGGATGGGTGCTGGGGCCAGTAGGAATGTTTCTTTCCGTACCATTAACAATGACTGTTAAAATTGCATTGGATAGCCGGGACGAAACACACTGGCTTGCGGTATTGCTAGGCACTGCCGATTCAGAAGAGGCGGCCCACAATCAAGCACCACCTTCCTCAAAATCCATTTCATAAGAAATCATAGATCGATCATCCCACATGCACATGATCCATAGGTAAGCCGCAAACAGCACAAGAAAACTGACAAAATACAGATAAGTTTCAACATACCAAAGAGTCCCTATCACTGCAACGCCTCCGAACAGCGCGGCAATACTACAGATGACCAAAACAGATCGGTTCACACTCAAACCCGAATCCAGTAAAATATGATGCAAATGATCTCTTCCACCCGCACACGGCGACTCTCCACGCCTCAGTCTGCGAATAATCAAGCATAGCGTGTCCAACAATGGTATCGCCAGAATCCAGACAGCAGCAGCAGGCTCCATGACTTTCGCCTCACCTTGAGATAATGAAATAGCAAACCAACACAGTGCCCCGCCCAAAAACATACTACCGGCATCCCCCATAAACACCCGTGCTTGCTCTCTTTTGCCAATTCTCAAGTTAAACAAAAGAAACACAGCCACCACACTTGCTAATAACAATAAAATCAGACCATCTCCACCCCGTCCCCCTGAAAACGCAAGAACACTCAGCAGGGAAAATGCCAATACCGCTAAGCCACCGGCCAATCCATCAATGCCATCGGACATATTAAAGGCATTAATAACCCCAACAATAGCAACAATCGTAAATGGCACCGCCCAACTTCCTAATACAATAGAACCATAACCGGTCAAAGCACCAAGATCCTCTATCACCAGTCCACCCCAAACAACCATAATGAAGGCTGCTATAAATTGAACAATGAAACGTATGCGTGTTGAGAGTGATTTATAATCATCAATCGCACCCACAATGATTAACAAAACAGAGGCAACTAAAAAGGAAAGAAACAGAGGGTCACTGGCGAGACCCCAGAGAAAAATGGTTAAAATAAAACTACTAAACATGGCAATACCGCCCACTAATGGTACTTGCCCACAATGCACTTTACGAGAACAAGGGTGATCGACAAAACCGATGCGTAATGCTATCGCACTCAGTGACCAGATAAACAACCCTGTTGTTATTCCTGCAAAACAGTAAATTATGAAACTTTGCATTCCTTGCTTTCCTGTATCAATCAAAAAAGTACCTGATTAATATCGGCAAATGAGTAAATTATTTTACCTTTAAATAAAGCCGCACACCTTGTAAAATGCACTTTTTTGCCAGAAGGCACTCCCATGATCTCAACTTTCCCGCTCTTCGCCACTGCCCCCAAGGGCGTTGCTTCACTTTTATTTGATGAATTAAAAACGCTTGGAGCAACAAATCTCAAGGAACAGCCTGCCGGTGTCATATTCGAAGGAACACTGGAGGTCGCTTACCGCGCCTGCCTTTGGTCGCGCACTGCGAATAGAATTTTACTGCCTCTGGCCAACTTTCATGCACCGACTCCCGAAGCACTTTATGAGAATATTCAGGAGATTAATTGGTCTGAGCACATGAGCGCTTATGATACGTTAGCGATTGATTTCAACCTTTCAGATTCACGTATCACCCACAGCCATTTTGCAGCATTAAAAGTTAAAGATGCGATTGTCGATCAATTTCGAGACCGCTGCGATGAACGTCCATCTGTTGACACTCACCGGCCTGATTTACGTATTAATGTCCATCTGCATCGAGATCAGGCCAGTGTCAGTATCGACCTTTCCGGTGACAGCCTCCATAAGCGCGGTTATCGCATTGAAACTGTCAAAGCTCCTTTGAAAGAAAATCTGGCTGCTGCGCTTTTATTACGTGCCGGATGGCCTGAAATTGCACAAAAAGGCGGTGCACTGGTGGATCCGATGTGCGGCTCAGGCACGTTTCTCATTGAAGCAGCACTGATAGCCATGGATATTGCTCCCGGTTTAGATCGTGACTTTTTTGGCTTTATCGGCTGGAAAAAACATGATGCACCACTTTGGGAGGGGTTACACAATGAAGCACTGGGTCGCCGTGAGCAAGGCCAATTAAAAGAAAAACCAGCCATATTTGGCTTTGATACAGATCGTCGATCAGTTCGTGCTTCTATTGAAAATGTCGATGCAGTCGGCTTGATTAATGACATCCACATTCATCAACGTGATCTGTCTGAATTAGAAGCCCCCACTGATGCAAAGGCTGGGCTGCTCATTGTCAACCCACCTTACGGTGAACGTTTGGGCGAAATGGAAGAACTTACTGTTTTATATGCCGATCTGGGCGACAAGTTAAAAGAGCATTTTGTCGGCTGGCAAGCGGCGGTATTCACGGGCAATCTTGATCTCGCCAAACGCATGGGAATGCGCCCTCACAAACAACATGCACTTTTTAATGGTGCATTGCCCTGCAAACTGCTTAGATTCGATCTGCAAGAAAAGTGGTTTATCGAACGCCCCATTCTATCCGGTGGAGTCGCGATGCCAAAACCGGCAACGCCCGAAGAGCTCAGTGATGGCGCACAGATGTTTGCGAATCGCCTTCGCAAAAATATGAAAGCACTGAAACGTTGGGCAAAACGCGAAGAGATCAGTTGTTATCGAATTTATGATGCTGATCTTCCCGAATATTCCTTGGCAATTGATCTATTTCACGATGTGAATGGCAAAAAGCGAATCTGTGTTCAAGAGTACGAAGCGCCTAAAACGATTGATCCCGCCAAGGCCAAAACTCGCTTACGTGAAGCACTCGCAGTATTGCCTGGAATACTGGATATTCCAATGGAACAGCTTTTTTTCAAAGTCCGTCGCCGCCAAAAAGGCAATACACAATATGAAAAGCAAGCCTCCGATGAAAATTTTATTGAAGTCGCTGAAGGCCCGTGCCGGTTTTTAGTTAATTTTACAGACTACCTTGATATAGGCCTGTTTCTTGATCACCGAATGACGCGCAGTTTGATCGGTAAACTGGCAGCTAATCAGCGCGTATTAAATCTGTTTGCATACACAGGTAGCGCCAGCGTGCATGCGGCCATGGGTGGAGCAAAAACAACAACCACCATTGACATGTCAAAAACCTATTATGAGTGGGCGAAGCGGAACATGGAATTGAATGGTTTTGATATAACCAATCATTCATTCATTAGAACAGACTGCCTGCAATGGCTTAAAGAGAAGTATAGCGAAAGCAATGTCTGGAACCGTTATGGGTTAATCTTCCTTGATCCCCCCACATTCTCCACATCCAAACGCATGGAGCGCAATTTTGATATTCAAAAAGATCATGTCGAACTCATCAAACAAGCAGCGCATTTATTAACTGCTGATGGCACACTGATCTTTTCAAATAACTTTCGAAAATTTAAAATGGATCATGAAGCATTAAGTCATCTGGCCATTAAAGATATTACCCAACAAACTATTCCAAAAGATTTTACACGCAATAGTAAAATTCATAATTGTTGGGAGATCAAATTAATTCAACCAAAATAATACCTTCATGGCCAACTTTGCCAAAATCCTTATTTATCACCAATTGATATTAGTTCTATTTCAAAAATAAGTGTTTCATTAGGGCCAATATTAGGTGGCGCGCCCCTCGTACCGTAAGCAAGACTGGCTGGAACAAAGATTTTCCATTTAGCACCTTCTTTCATCATCGGCAATGCTTCTTGCCAACCCTGTACAACACCACCCACCGGGAATGTTGCAGGTTTATTACGACTATAAGAGCTATCAAACTCTTTGCCGTCGATCAAAGTACCGCGGTAATGAACTGTGACATTATCTTCGGTAGTTGGTTTTTTACCGTTGCCTTTTTTAATAATTTGGTACTGCAAGCCACTTGATGTTGTTTTTACACCCTCTTTTTTCTTATTAGCTTCCAGATACTCTTCCCCCACTTTGAGGTTTTTTTCTGCCGCTGCTTTAATATTAGCAATCATTTTTTGTTGCACAGCTTCTACTGTTGCTTTAATTTCCTCTTCGCTAAGCTTTGGATCTTTACCATTAAGAGCATCATCCATCGCCATATTAAAAGATTTAATATCAAAATCAGGATTCTCTGCAACAACCATTTTCCCTGCTTTGTAACCTTGTAAATAACTAAATTTCTTTTCATCACTATCAAGCGATCCCGCCTGAACTGCTAATACAGAAGAAAAACATAAAGGCAAAACCGCAGCGTATTTAAAAATTTTCATTCTCATTCCTGTTACTTTGTTTAAGTCAGTATTTATCGGTTAGTTTGTAACTTTTTAATGCAGATAGTTCCATAGTTTTTTTCAACCGAATGCTGCCGCACACATCGCAATCAATGACGCGGGGAAAAGCCCTAGTGCAAGCATTCCTAATCCATTGAGGCTCATAACAACCTGAACATCAAAAGAAGCCTTGATGGGAGTCGTTTCTTTTGGCTCTTCAAACACCATGTACCATATTACTCTCAAATAGTAGTACGCACCTACCACAGAGAACAATACAGCCAATACAGCCAACCATACATAACCGGCATCAATAACAGCCTGCAACACAGCTAACTTAGCAAAAAACCCGATCAATGGAGGAATGCCTGCCATAGAGAGCATAATGAGAACCATCATGGATGCAAACCATGGGCTGCGCTTGGCAAGCCCTTTCAGGTCATCCAGCTCATCCGCTTCAAAGCCCGCTCGACTCATCATAATAATCATTCCGAAGCCGCCCAGCCCCATCAATGTATAAACAATAACGTAAAGCATTGCTGACGAATAGCCATTGGCCCCGCCAGCAATAATTCCCAACAGCAGAAAACCGACATGTGAAATCGTTGAATAAGCCAACATGCGTTTGATGTTGGTCTGTGCAATAGCAATCACATTGCCAAAGATAATGGACATCACAGCCAATGCGATCAACATCTCTTGCCAATGCACCTGAAGGCTACCCAAGCCATCGACCAACAAACGCATTAACATACCAAAAGCTGCTATTTTGGGTGCCGTTGCAATAAAGAGTGTCACCGCTGTCGGCGCACCATGATAAACATCAGGAATCCACATATGAAATGGAACCGCCCCGAGTTTGAATGCAAGGCCGACAAGAATGAAAACAACACCGAATAATAAAACAATATTATCCGAAGGCATTGCTGAAACTTTCAGGCTTATTTCTGCGATATCCAATGTGCCGGTCATACCATAAATAATGGACATTCCGTAGAGCAATAAACCCGAAGCAATCGCGCCCAAAACAAAGTATTTCATTGCCGCTTCAACTGCATTTTGGTCATCACGTTGAAAGGCCACCATTGCATACAAAGCCAGAGACATCAGCTCCAGACCAAGGTAGATTGTAATCATGTTGTTGGCAGAAACGAGCACCATCATGCCCAATACCGCAAACAGCCCTAAAGAGAAATACTCCCCTTTAAACATATTACGTTCCACAAGATAATCACGCGAGTAGAGAAAAACAATGCCGCTCACCAAGTAGATAAACACCTTGAGTACATCACTCATCGTATCTTTAATGAACGTACCATTAAAGGTGACTACTGGCTCTGGTGTGTGTAAAAATAGCGTGAGTCCCGCAGCGCCTACCAAAGTCACCAATACCAATAGATAGATAACCCCTCGATGCTCGTTTTTAAGAAAGAGATCAATAATCAGCACAACACATGCCATCGTTAAAACGAAAATCTCGGGCAAAGCTGGCATAAAATCTGGTGTGATGAAATTCATATTTCTTAAATACCTTGGTTCCTTAAACTAATATATAAGATAACTCAGAGCTTCGAAGTGACAGCCTGTTCGACTAAATGGTCAACCGAGCTATGCATCACTTCGACCAATGGATCTGGATACACTCCTAAAGCCAATACAAAAAAAGCTAACACACTCAGTATAAAAATTTCTCGTTTGTTCACATCTTTAAGTGCCGCAACGTTATCATTAGCAATCTCACCAAAAATAACCCGCTTGATTAACCACAATGTATACGCAGCGCCAAAAATCAGTGTTGTTGCCGCTAGGAAAGCGATCCAGAAATTTGACTGAAATGCACTTAAAATAACCATAAACTCACCCACAAACCCGGAAGTTCCTGGAAGCCCGGTATTAGCCATAGCAAAAAGCACAAAGAAAGCAGCAAATATGGGCATTGTATTCACAACACCGCCATAGTCACTGATTCGACGTGAATGCATTCTGTCATACATTATACCAATACAATAGAACATAGCCCCGGAAATGAACCCATGAGATATAAGTTGTACCAAACCACCCTCTATACCCAGTGCTGCGCCCTGAGTAGAACCTGTATTTTCCAGAATACCGTAGACCAAAAAGAAACCCAGCGTTGCAAAGCCCATATGGGCGATGGATGAATAAGCAATAAGTTTTTTCATGTCTTCTTGCACAATGGCAACAAAAGAGATGTAAATAATAGCCACTAACGAGAGGGAAACAATGAGCCAATCAAGCTCTTGACTCGCATCAGGAGCAATTGGAATCATAAAACGTACAAACCCGTATGCGCCCAGTTTAAGCATAATGGCGGCTAGAATAATCGAACCGCCTGTAGGCGCCTGAACATGCGCATCTGGCAGCCAGGTATGAACAGGCCACATAGGCACCTTGACCGCAAATGCCAGCAGCATGGCAAGAAAAATCAAAATCTGGGCAGTCATACCAATTTGTACATCGTGGAATGCCAGAATGGAAAAACTACCGACCTGAGAATAGAGGTAAATCAGTGTAATCAGTAAAAGCACTGAGCCCAAAAAGGTATACAAGAAAAACTTGATCGTTGCGTAAACTCTGTCAGCGCCCCCCCAAATACCTATAATCAAAAACATCGGTACAAGCATCGCTTCCCAAAAAGCATAGAACAGCACGCCATCAAGTGCTGCAAACACGCCATTCATCATGCCTTCCATTATCAGGAATGAAGCCATGTAGAGCGCAACTCTCTCTTTAATAACTTCCCAACCCGCAATAACAACAATGATAGTAAAAAAGGTGGTCAACAAGATCAATGGCATTGAAATACCATCAACACCAAGTGCATAACTTATATTGAACGCAGGAATCCATGATGCCGTTTCCGTAAACTGCATCTCATGTGTTGCGGTATCAAATAAAGTATAAAGCGGTATGGAGACCAGAAATACAAGTACAGAAATAGCTAACGACAACCATCGAACAGTATTATCACTTGCTTTATGCGCGGCAAGTACAATCATCCCGCCAATAATGGGCAGCCAGATGACAAGACTCAGAAAAGGTAAATCAGTCATTCAATTGAATCCTTGTTATATTTCCAACTACCAAGGTAAATACCAGCTTAATAGCAGCATCAGCCCAACAATCATCGCAAACGCATAGTGAAACAAGTAACCCGTCTGCAAGTTTCTCACTTTACTTGAGACCCAGCCAATCGCACGCGCTGAACCATTAACCATAATTCCATCAATCCCTTTCTCATCGCCGGTTTTCCATAGAAGCTTTCCAAGCCCTCGACTGCCTGCGGCAAAAAAAGTGTTATTAAAAATATCAAACCCATAATTTTTATCGAGGATATTATATAGGATCTGAAAACGCTCTTTTATTTGAGCAGGAAGATCCGGGCGTTTCAGGTATAAGAACCAGGCACACAACACCCCGCCTAGCGCCATCCAGAATGGAAGAGTCACCAAACCATGAGATATAAAACCTAATACACCGGTATAACTCTCACCAAATTTAGCCAATACATCATGTTCGGGCAGTACAAAAATCGCTTTCGCAAAAAAGTCACCGAATAGAAAAGGGCCAACTGCAAACAGTCCAATAAATATAGAAGGTATTGCTAGCAATATAAGTGGAATCGTTACAATTTTGGGACTTTCCTGTAGGTGTTCCTGAGTATGTTTGTCCATTCGCTCCTTGCCATGAAAAACCAGAAAAAACATTCGGAAGGAATAGAAGGCAGTTACAAACACACCGATAACTAAACAAAAGTAAGCAAAACCGGCGCCTGGAATTTGAGATGCTTTTACACCTTCTATAATGGCATCTTTTGAGAAGAAGCCTGAAAAACCGGGAAAACCAATCAATGCCAATGATCCAATCAACATACACCAGTAAGTGATGGGCATATATTTTTTCAAACCACCCATTTTACGAATATCCTGCTCATGATGCATGGCAATAATCACTGAACCGGCAGCCAGGAAAAGCAGTGCTTTAAAGAAAGCATGAGTCATCAGATGAAACATGCCCGCAGCATAAGCAGAAGCGCCCAATGCAACGGTCATATAACCCAACTGAGACAGTGTTGAATAAGCAACAACACGTTTGATGTCGTTCTGGATAATACCCAAAAACCCCATAAACAAGGCTGTGATAGCGCCAATCACAAGAACAACGCTTAATGCAGTCACTGACAATTCATACATAGGCGACATTCTGGCCACCATAAAGATACCGGCTGTTACCATCGTTGCAGCATGAATCAGTGCTGAAATTGGTGTCGGGCCTTCCATTGAATCAGGCAACCAGACATGCAAAGGCACCTGCGCTGACTTACCCATTGCCCCTATAAAAAGCAATATACAAGTCACTGTCATCACATTCCATTCAACACCTGGTATTATTTCCATGGTCAGATTAGCCACGCTCGGCGCGTCAGCAAATACTTCTGCATAGTTCAGGCTACCGAAATACATGAGCACCGCTGCAATGCCTAACAAGAAACCAAAGTCACCGACACGGTTCACTAAAAAAGCTTTCATATTCGCGTAAATAGCGGTCTCTTTTTTATACCAAAAACCGATCAAAAGGTAAGAGACCAAACCAACGGCTTCCCAACCAAAAAATAACTGCAGGAAGTTATTCGCCATCACCAGCATCAGCATAGAAAAAGTAAACAACGAAATATAGCTGAAAAACCGCTGATAACCTGGATCATCATGCATATAACCAATGGTATAGATATGCACCATCAATGAGACAAAAGTCACAACAATCATCATCATGGCAGTCAGATTATCGACTAGGAAACCGACTTCAAAACTAAATCCATCACTGATCATCCAGGTATAGATCGTTTCATTGAATACCGGAGCACCACCCAATACGACATGATTGAATGTCACCAGTGAAAGAATAAAAGAAATTGCGACACCCAGCGTTGCAGCCCAATGGGCACCTGAACGACCAACGGACTTGCCAAATACACCAGCAATAATTGAACCAATAAGTGGTGCCAACACGACACCCAGATAAACTAATTTCATATATTTATCCTTTTAAGCTATCCAGGTTACTCACATTAATGGAGCGGCGGTTGCGAAATACCAACATCAATATTGCCAAACCTATCGCGGCTTCCGCCGCTGCCACCGTCAATATAAAGAAAACAAAAATCTGACCGGAAATATCACCCAGATAATGAGAAAAAGCGACAAAATTCATATTCACTGCGAGCAACATTAATTCAATCGCCATTAATATAATGATGATATTTTTCCGGTTGAGAAATATCCCGACAATCGCTATCGCAAATAAAATTGCGCCTAAAATCAAAAAATCTGAAAGTGCTATCATAATAGTTTAGTTCACTACCAATGTTTGTTTTATATGCTAAGGAATGATCAATAAATCAAATCACTCATTCATTTTTTGTGATTCCATCTTAACAATACGAACCCGATCCTCACTACGAACAATGATCTGTTTTGATGGATCCTGATATTTTGTTTGTGGCCTGCGACGCATTGTTAATGCAATTGCAGCAATAATTGCAACCAGAAGTATTACCGCCGCAAGTTCAAATGGATAAACATACTCAGTATATAAAACCATGCCCAACTCTTTGGTATTACTGTAATCCGCTCCACGAGCTACCGGGTCAGCAAATTTATCCAGTCCGAAATTTTCTGGCCCAACTACGATGGCCATTTCAATCACTATAACAATCGCAACTAAACCGCCTGTGATTAAATATTTTGTAAACCCTTCTTGTTGAAGCGATGCATCCTTAATATCCAGCATCATCACCACAAAAAGGAAAAGAATCATGACGGCACCCACATAAACCAAAATCAATACCAAAGAGAGAAACTCTGCCTCTAATAGTATCCAGAGTGCAGCACAAGTAAAAAATGCCAAAACCAGAAAGAGTGCAGCAAACACTGAATTTCGAACCGTAACCACGGCGATAGCAGACAAGACTAATACGGTCGAAAACAGATAAAAAACGATGGGTTCTATATTCATAATTTCACATCAATCAGTAAGTATTTCATGCGCGTTCCTTAGCGATACGGTGCATCTTTTTCACGATCAGCAGCAATTTGAGATTCAAACCGATCACCAACCTCTAATAGTTTTGCTTTAGTCATCAGGCTATCTTCTCTATTTTCAAAAACATATTCAAAATGACGTGTTTCGACAATCGCATCGACCGGACATGACTCTTCACAAAATCCGCAATAGATACATTTAAAAAGATCAATATCATAGCGGGTTGTTCTGCGAGATCCGTCCTCTCTCTGTTCAGACTCTATAGTAATCGCCAAAGCAGGACAAACGGCTTCGCAAAGTTTGCATGCGATGCAGCGCTCTTCACCATTTTCATAACGACGTTGAGCATGCAAACCACGAAACCGGGGGGATTGTGGTGTTTTCTCTTCCGGGTACTGCACCGTTATTTTTTTTGCGAACAGGTACTTTCCTGTTAACTTTAACCCTAAAACAAGCTCCCAAAGAAGAAAACTTTTTATGTAGTGCTTTAAGTTCATATTCGAAACGACACCCCTAAATCAATCAAACCATGGCCCTAAATGAGCCACTACCGCCAACCCTGTCACCAACAGCCATACGATTGTAACCGGAATGAATATTTTCCATCCCAAGCGCATCAATTGGTCATAACGATAACGTGGAAATGTTGCACGAAACCACAAAAAGAAGAAAAGTAAAAACGCAGTTTTGGCTAATAGCCAAACAATTCCAGGAACCCAGGAAAATAGGGACTCAAGGCCTGGTATGCCTTGAAATGGAGACAACCACCCTCCCAAAAACATGACGGCAGTTAATATAGATATAAAAATCATGTTTGCATATTCGGCAAGAAAAAACAGCGCAAACGCCATACCTGAATACTCAACATGAAACCCTGCAACAATTTCTGATTCGCCTTCAGCAACATCAAAAGGGGCACGATTGGTTTCTGCAACACCTGAAATAAAGTAGACCAGAAACAGAGGAGCCAGAGGCAACCAGAACCAGTGAATAAAACTTCCTTCTTGTGCCAATACGATCTCTTGAAGGTTCAATGAACCCGCAGCCAATACAACACCGACCAGAGCAAAACCCATGGCTATTCCATAAGAGATCATTTGAGCGCCCATTCGAACAGCACTGATCAGTGCGTACTTGGAGTTAGAAGCCCAGCCGGAAATAAGAACCCCATAAACACCAAGCGACATAATCGCTAGCGCATATAAAAGCCCTGCATTTAAATCCGCAAGCACGACACCTTCGTCAAAAGGAATAACAGCCCATGCAATTAATGCGGGTGCGAGTGTTAAAAGAGGCCCAAGCAAGAATAGATAACGATTTGAATTGGTCGGTATGATGACCTCTTTTAAAGCAAGTTTGAGACCATCGGCAATAGGCTGCAACAGACCGCGAGGCCCCACACGGTTAGGCCCGATACGTACTTGAATATAACCAATAACTTTACGTTCAGCTAAGGTCAAATAAGCAACTGACAACATAATCGGAACAACGATTACAATAATTTTCAATATGATTTGAAGCACTAACGGCACTTCATTCCATGTTGTTTGTAGCAACTCTATCATTGGCATTTACAGCTATTTGCTTTCCCGGACAAAACCGGTATGGATAACGTTCAGGTAGAAAAGCACTAAAAATGCAACTCTACCCCCCATAAAACTCTATTTATTTTTACTTATCTGTAACAATTTTTAATTGAACCGCACGCTCTCCTGCAGCTAAACCTAATCGACTATTTGACTGCACCAAAATACTACCATTCGCCACACAATTATCAATCATCAACTCTAAAATAACTTCATCATCCCCTTGTTTGATTGAAATCAATTGGGCATTTTCCAGTTTTTTTTCTGATGCCAAGCGTTCATTTATTCGAACTGTATTAATAAGTTGTTCAGCTGCCGTGTCAGCAAATGAAGCCGCTCTTCGAATAACGTTATCAGTACGTCCAGGCGAAACATCAACCAGGCAAGTAATTCCAGACTGCTCTGTTAAAGAGGGACATTTCCATTGCAGTATATTACTTTTTTCAATGTCACCCATTTTCCCTAACAACTCTTCACTCACCTCTTCAGTAGAAAGGTATTCAAAACCATCCAGTTCAAATAAATTACCCAGAACACGCAATACTTTCCAGGCAGGTCGGGATTCGCCCAGAGGAGAGACCGACCCTTTAAACGCTTGCCTCGTTCCTTCTATATTAATGAAACTCCCTGAAGTTTCACTGAATGTCGATACGGGCAATAAAACATCCGCATACTGTTTCATTTCCTCGCTTATATATGGCGTTAAAGAGACAACAAAGTCCGCATTATTCAATCCGTTTAAAGCAGAATTAGGGCCGGCACAATCCAGCTCTGGTTCAATGTTAAGCAACATATAAGCTTTTAGCTGTGTTCCAAACATATCCCGAACATGCTTGCCCATTTCTCCATCTTGCTCTCCATCGGGCGTTCTATGAGGAACAGCACCCGCTAACCAGCCACCCGCACTATTTGCCCCATCAGACAAATAACCCAGTTTTACTTGGCTTAAATCAGCAATCAAGCCGGAAAGCGCTCGTAATGTTGACCAGTTTGGATAGTGTGCGGCAGCACTGCCCAAAATCAGTGTGCCATTATCAGATTTTTGAAGATTTTCAGCAATCGTTCGATGTGTTTCGGTGACATCCAGTTGATCAATAAACTTATTAAAACCATCGGGGATTTTTGTACCCGTAGTATCCAGAAGCGCTTTTGCTATGGCCGCTAACTCAGATTCGATTTTTACAGGGGTTGCGATCAGTTTTTCTGCAACTGGAAAACGAAATGCATAATCCACTGGATTAATGAACATCAACTGAGCTCCATTGAGAGCTGCCTTGCGTAATCTATGACCTGCAATGGGTTGTTCAACAGTAATATTAGAACCTACCAGCAACGCAGTATCGATGGTTTCTAGGTCTGAAATTGTTTGCCCCAACCAAGGAAATGCTGGAGCGGAATTCTGATCACTAAAATCAAGGCATCTTAATCGGTGATCTATATTTGAAGACCCCAGACTCCGCATCAATTTCTGAGACAAATACATCTCTTCAGTGGTCGAGTTTGGCGAAATCAGAGAGCCGATTTGTGTTGCTCCATGAGCATCAATAACAGATTTCAAACCACGGTGTGTGAATTCCAGTGCATGGTTCCAATCGGTCTCCTGCCATTCGCCATCCACCTTGATCATCGGTTTTTTCAAGCGATCATCGCTATTCAACCCTTCATAGGAGAAACGATCTCTATCAGAAATCCAACACTCATTAAGTGCTTCGTTATCACGAGGTAACACACGCATTACACGGCTACGGCGTGTTTCAATTTTTATATTTGATCCGAGGCAGTCATGCGCTGCAATGCCATCATGCGCACTTAATTCCCATGCTCGTGCACTATATCTGAAGGGTTTTGATGTCAATGCACCGACAGGGCAAAGGTCAATCACATTGCCTGACATTTCCGAAACGAGTTCTTTTTCTACAAAGGTTCCAATAGTGAGATGCTCACCACGCCAACTTGTTCCCAGCTCACTTGTACCGGAGATTTCCTGAGTAAAACGCACACATCGAGTACAATGAATACAACGAGTCATATCACTCGCTATCAGCGGACCAATATTTTTATCTTTTATAATGCGTTTGCCTTCACTAAACTGTGAGACATTGCCACCATAACCCACGGCAAGATCCTGTAGTTCACACTCACCACCCTGATCGCAGATCGGACAATCCAAAGGATGATTGATTAATAAAAACTCCATCACACCCTGTTGAGCAGATATTGCTTTGTCTGAGCGGGTAAAAACAGCCATACCATCAGTTACAGGAGTTGAACATGCTGGAAGCGGTTTGCCTGCCTTTTCAACTTCAACAAGGCACATTCTGCAACTGGCGGCAATAGAGAGTTTACTGTGGTAACAAAATCGTGGAATATTAATTCCAGCCTCATCCGCTGCTTCAATGAGCATCACCCCATCTTCCGCCTGGATCATTTTTCCGTCTATTTCGATCGTTACCATATTTGAATTCCGAATAACCGCAATATCATTAACTATAAGAACCTAACTAACACTAACCATGCACCGTTTGTGTTCGATATGATATTCAAACTCTTCACGATAGTGTTTAATAAAGCTTGTAACAGGCATCGCAGCAGCATCGCCTAAAGCACAAATAGTGCGCCCTTCAATTTTATGCGCGACATCAACCAAACGATCCAGATCTTCCGGGCGACCTTCACCATGTTCAATTCGATGCACCATTCGGGACAACCAGCCCGTACCTTCGCGACAAGGCGTGCATTGCCCACAAGACTCTTCAAAATAAAAATGAGCAATTCGAGCCAGCACTTTTACCATGCATGTTGTTTCATCCATCACAATGACTGATCCCGCGCCCAGCATTGAGCCTGCTTTGGCAATACCATCATAGTCCATCGTCACATCCATCATGATATCAGCTGGAAGAACAGGGGTTGATGAGCCGCCAGGAATGACCGCTTTTAAAGTATGACCGTCACGTACTCCACCAGCCATTTCCAGCAGCTTTGAAAAAGGCGTACCCATAGAAATTTCATAGTTGCCAGGTTTATTCACATGACCGGATACTGAAAATATTTTAGTTCCGCCATTATTAGGCTTGCCAAGATCCAAAAACCATTGTCCGCCTTGCGCAAGAATCATCGGAACCGAGCTTAATGTTTCAGTATTATTGATTGTGGTAGGTCGGCCATAAAGACCGTAACTTGCTGGAAAAGGAGGCTTAAAGCGTGGCTGACCTTTTTTGCCCTCAATCGACTCAATCAGTGCTGTTTCTTCACCACATACGTAGGCTCCAGCGCCCAAGTGTGCATGAATATCAAAGTCCATGCCTTTGCCAAGAATATTTTTTCCGATATAACCTGCTGCACGCGCCTCTTCCAAAGCATTTTCGAAGCGTTCAAACGGCTCCCAAAATTCTCCTCGAATATAGTTATAGCCAGCATTGGCGCCCATCGTATATGCCGCAATAGCCATCCCTTCTATCAGTTGATGAGGGTTATAACGCAAAATATCCCTGTCTTTAAACGTTCCTGGCTCACCTTCATCTGAATTGCAAACAATATATTTGTCGCCTGGAATACCACGTGGCATAAAGCTCCACTTCAAGCCTGTAGGAAAACCTGCTCCACCTCGGCCGCGCAGAGCCGATGTTTTTAATTCATTAATGATCTCTTCAGGCGATGTATTCTCTTGAACTATTTTTTCCCATACCTCATAACCACCATTTTCTTTATACGTCTTGATCGACCATGGTTTGTCAAGGTGGAGTGTTCTGAAACAGACTTCGTTAGCCATAGTTACTTTAATCCATCCAGTATTTTGTCTACTTTTTCTGGCGTAAGATTTTCATGATATTCACGCTCAATCTGGAACATAGGCGCACCGCCACAAGCTCCAAGGCACTCAACCTCTTTCAAAGTAAACTTTCCATCTTCAGTGGTTTCACCTAATTTGATACCCAGTTTATTTTGCAAATGAGATACAATTTGATCTGAACCACACAACATACAAGAGACGTTGGTACAGACACAAATTTTATGCTGACCCACCGGTTTTAGCTCGTACATGGAATAAAAAGTTGCAACTTCATACACTGCAATAGTTTCCATCTCTAGATATGCGGCAACAGCATCCATAAGTTCCGTTGTTAAACTGCCCTCATGAGCCTCCTGAACAACTCTTAAAGCAGGCATCACTGCCGACTGCTTTTGACTGGCTGGATACTTGGCAATCCATTCGTCAATCGCCTGCGTAGTCTCTTTTGAAAATATAGGCATCAACGATCCACCTCACCAAATACAATATCTTGCGTACCGATAATCGCTACAACATCTGCCAACATATGACCACGGCACATCTCATCCAACCCAGCTATATGAGCAAAACCTGGCGCACGAATTTTCATTCGATACGGCTTATTCGCTCCATCAGAAACAAGATAAATACCAAACTCACCCTTAGGGTGTTCAACGGCGGCATAAGCCTCGCCTTCAGGCAAGCAAAAACCTTCAGTAAAAAGTTTAAAGTGATGAATCAATGACTCCATATCACCTTTCATATCTGCTCTTTTGGGCGGGGCAACTTTGTGATTATCTGTTAAAACAGGGCCTGGATTAGTACGCAACCAATCAATACATTGCTGCATGATACGATTGGATTGTCGCATCTCTTCAACGCGTACTAAATAACGATCATAGCTATCACCAGTTACACCGACCGGAATATCAAAATCAAGTTGATCATAAACTGCATAAGGTTGTTTTTTTCGTAAATCCCATTCAACACCAGAACCACGCAACATTGGCCCAGTGAAACCCATTTGCAAGGCACGTTCAGGTGAAACAATTCCGATATCTACAGTACGCTGCTTCCAGATTCTGTTATCTGTTAATAATGTTTCGTACTCATCCACATGAGCAGGAAAACGTTTCACAAAATTCTCTATAAAATCAAGCAACGATCCTTGTCGATTTTCGTTTTTCTTGGCAACTTCTTTTTCACTGTGCCATTTTGAAGCCTCATAAAGAGGCATACTATTGGGTAAATCCCGTGCAACACCACCAGGGCGATAATAGGCCGCATGCAATCGTGATCCACTGACTGCTTCATAACAGTCCATCAAATCTTCACGTTCACGAAAAGCATATAAAAATACAGTCATCGCACCAATATCAAGTGCGTGCGCACCAATCCAGAGTAGATGATTTAATATACGAGTGATTTCATCAAACAACACCCTGATATAAAGCGCCCTGACGGGTGGAGTAATGCCCAGAATTTTTTCCATCGCTATCACATAAGCGTGTTCATTGCTCATGGGTGACACATAATCCAAGCGATCCATATAAGCTAAACTTTGATTATATGGCTTGCTTTCAGCAAGTTTTTCCGTGCCACGATGAAGTAAACCAATATGCGGATCAGCACGCTCTACTGTTTCACCATCCAACTCCAATACCAACCGTAATACACCATGTGCAGACGGATGCTGTGGCCCAAAATTAAGCGTATAATTCTGTATTTCTGCCATGATCAAGCACCCCCTTTTGCTGCAAATCTGTGATCATTTCTGATCACACGTGGTGCATTAATTCGAGGTTCAATACTGACTGGTTCGTAAACAACACGTTTTTTATCGGAGTCATAACGCATCTCTACATACCCTTCTAACGGAAAATCTTTACGGAATGGGTGGCCAACAAAACCATAATCAGTTAAAAGGCGCCTTAAATCCGGATGACCTTCGAATAGAATGCCGAACAGATCAAAAGCTTCTCGCTCAAACCAATTTGCAGAGTTCCATAAATCCACAACAGAACTGACCCTTAAACTTTCTTCATTAACAAAAGCACGCACTCGAAGCCGCTGGTTATTCTTTACAGAGAGCAAATGATAAACCACTGCAAAACGCTCACCTTTTTCTATAAAACGATTTTCCTGACCATTTTTGTATTCGGAATAATCAACACCACAGAGATCAACTAACATCTCAAATGAAAAGTCTGCTTCATCACGCAGGCTTTGACATATATCCAGCAGCTCATTTAAAGGCACTTCAATCGTGACTTCGCCCATCGCATACTGACTCCAAAGCAACCTTTCTCCAAAACGGTGCTGTAGGCGTTCAATAAGTGTTTGCTTTATATTTTCCATAGATTCTAACGAGCTATCGTATTGGTTCGTTTAATTTTATTTTGCAGCTGAATAATGCCATACAAAAGCGCTTCAGCTGTTGGAGGGCAACCCGGAATATAAATATCTACGGGAACAATTCGGTCACAACCACGAACAACAGCGTATGAGTAATGGTAATAGCCACCCCCATTGGCACATGACCCCATAGAGATCACCCAGCGAGGTTCTGCCATCTGATCGTATACTTTTCTTAAAGCAGGCGCCATTTTATTGACTAATGTGCCCGCAACAATCATCACATCAGACTGACGAGGGCTGGGCCGAAAAACCACACCGAAACGATCCAGATCATAACGGGATGCGCCCGCTTGCATCATTTCAACAGCACAACACGCCAAGCCAAATGTCATGGGCCACAGTGATCCTGTACGCGCCCAATTAATTAATGCATCAGCACTCGTTGTAATAACGCTCTCTTTCAGGATGCCTTCTATTCCCACTCTAATGCCCCTTTTTTCCATTCATAGATAAAACCGATCACAAGAAGAGTTAAAAACATCAGCATCGCCCAAAAACCAAACCAGCCAATGTCCTGCAATACAGCCGCCCAGGGAAAAAGAAAAGCGACCTCAAGATCAAAGAGAATAAAAAGAATTGCAACCAGATAGTATCGAACATCAAACTTCATTCGAGAATCTTCGAACGGCTCGAATCCGCACTCATAAGTAGAAAGCTTTTCACTATCAGGTTTATTTGGACCAAGAACAAATCCCGCAATCAAGGGACCTAATCCAAACAGCACGCCTAAAAAAATAAAAAGCAAAACAGGCAGGTAATTTTCTAACATTCCAGCTACTATCCCCTCAATCCAGCGATGGTTAAAGCAAATTTATCGCTGTACTCTAGTATTTTATGGTGCCGACGGCCGGAGTCGAACCGGCACAGCTTGCGCTACCACCCCCTCAAGGTGGCGTGTCTACCAATTTCACCACGTCGGCAATAATTAAACAATACTTACTTTTGTTCTTTTTCTTCTAAAATAGCAGGAACATCGCTATTCAAGTCGAGTGATTCAGATTCCAACCCAAACTCGGGTTTATCTGTCATCACAGCAGGCACTCCTGAACTCAAGGCATCCGTCACACTGCCTTGCTTAACCCCTTGGTGACCAAAATAGGCAAGCGTCAAACTGGTCGCAAAAAACAACGCAGCCATTATTGCGGTCACTCTTGTTAAAAAGGAGCCAGCACCTTGGCTACCAAACACGGTTTGTGAAGCACCCGCACCAAAAGAAGCGCCCATATCAGCCCCTTTGCCGTGCTGAATCAAAACCATCACAATCAAACTTATTGCCAACAATGTATGAAAAACCAGTAGTGCAGTCTGCATCAATCAACCTTACTTACAAAAACAAATCCGCATCATTTTTATGATGCCCGACAAATACCCAGGAACTCTTCAACAACCAATGAAGCTCCCCCCACCAAACCACCATCAATATCGGGCTTGGAAAATAACTCGGAAGCATTACCCGCTTTCACACTTCCACCATAAAGAATTCTTGTTTTAGCCGCCACAGCGGAATCTTTATCCGCAACACGCTGCCGTATAAAAGCATGCACGTCCTGAGCTTGTTCCGGTGATGCAGTTTTTCCTGTCCCTATCGCCCAGACAGGCTCATAGGCAATCACAGAATCTGCAAGTGCAGCCACACCACCTTCCATATTTAAAACAGCATCCAGCTGACGCGCAACAACGTTTTCAGTTTGACCCGCTTCACGCTCTTCGAGCAGCTCACCTACGCATAAAATTGGTTTCAATCCAGCGTCATACGCAACTTTAAATTTTTGTGCGACCAGCGCATCGGTTTCGCCATAAAATGCACGTCGCTCAGAGTGGCCGACAATGACATACTTACAACTAAAGTCCAACAGCATACTGGCTGCTATTTCACCTGTAAATGCACCCTGCTCTGCATGAGCACATAAATCTTGACCGCCCAAAACGATATCAGAGCCTTCCAGCAGCGCCTTTGCATCTGAAATATAGATGGCCGACGGACACACAACAACCTCAGCACTGAAGCCTGAACTCAAACCAGCTTTCAAACCACCTACCAGTGCTTGAATGCTCTCTTTGGAACCGTTCATTTTCCAATTACCAGCCACAAGTGGTTGACGCATGATCTGCAACTCCTTAAGTAAACCCTTAAAAACAGGTGGTGAGCTTACCGGTTGAAAAATAATAAATCAATAACTATTTAAAACCACCCAATTCCGCTTTCCCTTACTATTTAACGCGTTATTAATCACCTTTAACTCAAGTTACAATAACGGTTTTAAAGATTTAATTGCTGGCTCACTGGAGAGGTCTCATGAGTATTAATGACTTACTATCAAATATAGATTTTCTGGATAGTGATACCGTATGGGTCACACAAATTTTTACTGTTATATTCATCACCCTTCTCATCAACTTCATTCAAAAGAAAGTCCTCAAGCGCTTACACAAACGCCTTCTTAAAACAACCACCCTTTGGGATGAAGCGCTTGTTGACGCAATTCGAAAACCGTTATCACTCCTCATCTGGGTCGTAGGCATCACATTGGCCGCTGATATTTCCGGACAAAATTCAGAAGCTGCAATTTTTGATATTGTCAGCACCCTCCGCACTGTTGGCGTTATTTTTGCGATTACATGGTTTGCACTACGACTAGTCAATCGCACCCAGAAAAACCTTATTGAATCACGCCAAAACAGCAGCAAACCTATCGACCATACAACAGCCGATGCCATCAGTAAATTACTGAAAATTTCTATTATTATCACCGGATTACTTATCACATTACAAACACTGGGATTTAGTATTTCAGGCCTTCTAGCTTTTGGTGGCGTAGGTGGTATTGCAATCGGTTTTGCTGCCAAGGATCTGTTAGCCAATTTCTTTGGTGGCGTTATGATCTACCTTGACCGCCCCTTTGCAGTCGGTGACTGGATTCGCTCCCCTGATAGAGAAATAGAAGGGACTGTCGAAGAGATTGGCTGGCGATTAACGCGTATTCGTACTTTTGATAAACGCCCCTTATATGTTCCCAATAGCATTTTTTCAACCGTTTCTGTAGAAAACCCATCCCGTATGACCAATCGCAGAATTAAGGAGACGATAGGCATTCGTTACACCGATGCAGATAAAATGAATGACATTACTGATGCAGTAAAACAGATGCTGAAAAATCATCCTGAAATTGATCCAAAACAGACCCTTATCGTCAATTTCAACAGCTTTGCACCTTCCTCAATGGACTTCTTTATTTATACTTTTACCCGTACCACCGACTGGGTTCGGTTTCATGAAATAAAGCAGGATGTATTACTAAAAATCTGTGACATTATCAGCAATCATGATGCCGAAACTGCATTTCCCACATCCACTATCCACCTCTCCGCTTCAAGTGATTTACCAAAAAGCGCGCAGGGTGCAAACGATTAAGTAATTTTCGTGAAACGGGTTGTGGCTCACCATCAAGGTAAGCCGCAATAATTTCAGCACTAAGTGCACACGAAACCAGACCCCGCGAACCGTGCGCGACATTAACGAACAATCCAGAGTGATAATTTGCAGCAGGATAAGTATCAGGCCTACGGCCATGCTTTAGGCCGTCATAATGCGCTCGAAACCAACGCTCATCCGCTAATGGCCCAACCAGCGGCAAATGATCCTTGCTGGTCGCCCGGAACGCAACACGACCATTCATTAAGACAGTGTCATCTGATCGCATAATAGGGAGTTGCCCATAAAGTGCATTCAACATTTGATTTTGTTCAGATTTTTTCAGATCTCTTGATTGTTCATAGCGATCATAGCTCGCCCCAACCACATGATATTTTTTGTATGCAGGCGTAATATAACCATCATAACAAACTGGCATATTCAGAACAGAATTCACAGAATTTTCAGGCAGGTAAGTCAATTGACCTCGCACTCGAGAAACGGGCAACTCAGCACCTTGCTTTAAATGAGTGACCTCATGACCATTCGCCAATACAACAACGGAAGCCTCAGCTAAAGCACCACCTGATTCGTCCCGAACACACCATACCTCATTACTTTGTTCGATAGTAATGGCCATTTTATGAAAACAACGCTGAATTAATTCCGGCTCTGAATCCACCAAAATACGACACAACTCAGCCGGATCCAGACTCCCACCAAGCGAATAAAATAGACCACCCGACTGAAGCTGCAGACCGCACAATTGACTCGCCTGCGCTGTCGTTACAATTTGAAGCACTGATTCTGGCAAGTTCAATCCTGAAAAGCGTTGCACTTTTTCTGACTCTAATAACTGCAATACTCCAGAATCTTTCCAAACTAACTCTGGATGCTGGCATTTCAATGCTGAAAGCCACCTGACCACATGCAAAAAAGCAGTTAAATAGAAGTGACTTTCCGGATCAGCAGTGACACCTAACCGAGGCATCACGACACCCAACAGGTTTCCCGATGCCTCTTGAGCCACATCCGAATGTCGTTCAATCAGCGTGACAGACCAACCTCTTCGAGCCAATGCATGTGCCGTCGTGACTCCTGCAAGCCCTGCCCCAACCACGGCTACGGATCGTGAATTTCCATCTGCTTTATCAGGAAGCGCAAACCAGGGTGTTTGATCGCTACGAACAGGATTGCCAACAAAAACCCCACACAGCATCTCTCGTTTGCGTCCAAAACCTGCCACTTTGGAGACTTCAAAACCTGAAGCGATCAAGCCACGCCTCACTGCCCCTGCTGCTGTAAATGTACTGAAAGTGGTTCCTATATGACTTACACGGGCGATCTGCTTAAATAACTCGGGCAACCACATTTGATCGTTTTTACTGGGTGCAAAACCGTCCAGAAACCAGGCATCGACTTTCGCTTCCAAATATCGATACATATCAACGGCATCACCCAGCATCAAAGTTAGCGTGACACGTCCTTGTAAAAACTCCAGGCGATGATAACCAGACACAAGCTCAGGATAAGCATCCAGTAATAATTCAGAATATTGGGATAATTCCGGCCATAAACAGAGAGCTTTCTGTAAATCAGACTTAAGCAGAGGAAATTTTTCAACAGAAATAAAATGAAGACGAGCGTTCGACGGAGCGGTTTCATACCACCGTTTTAAAGTCATAAGAAAATTCAAACCCATACCAAAGCCAGTTTCGGCAATGGTAAAGGCTGTGGACTCTTGCCAGCGTTCGGGCAACTGATTATGCTTCAGGAAAACATAATCAGTTTCATCAAGCCCACCCTCTCTGGAAAAATAAACATCACCAAATGAATCACTGTAAGGCGCACCATCACACCAACTTATCTTTGCCGGTGCAATACCAAAGTTCTTAGCGCTGCACACCTACAACGCCACTTTTATCAAAAGGTACCTTTACATTTTTCAGCATCGGCAACATCGTATCCAGATTCATATCGCCCTTGAGCTGATAATTCAAACCTTCACCTTTCATCAAAGCGCTGTAAAGTGCACTGCCCATCTCCATAAAATTCAATTTCAAAGGAATATTAATTTGAGTTTCGCCTTTTTCAGCCAGTTTAATAGTTTCGCTCAGCGAACTCTCAGCCCACTGCGAGCCATTAATTGAAAGGTTATAAGCCAATTTACTCACATCAATTCCAAAAGAGTTTGGGTTTTTAATATTGGCATTGACAACAACCTCGGCACCACTAAGTCCCATTTTTTTAACATCCACCCCGCCTAAAGAGACCTCAGGAACTTTAGGCACAGGAAACTCCCCCTTTTGAGTTGATGGAAACTTTTTAACACCGATCACAGGCAGATCAACCAGAGCGGTTGTTTGCAGCTCATAATTCAAAGTATCCTGATCCATCACACCTTGATAAAGCTTTTTAAGATCCGCAAAGTTCAGCGAAATAGGCACTGTTACCGTGCTAACACCCTTTGCATCAATTTTGAATTGATCACGCTTCTCACCCGCCAATAACTGCTTACCATCAAAGAGCAGCGCGTAATCAAATCCAGCCAAATTAATTGGGATGGGGTTTGGATTATCAACATTCAACGTCAATGCCAGACCTGCATTTTCCATCGTCAAATCTGTAATTTGCATTCCTCCCAAACTCACACTCGGATTTTTAATTCCAGCTGCATCCTTAACAGCATTTAATGAAGCACAACTTGTTGCTATCAAAATGACAGGAACACATAACAACAGTCGGAAGGCTTTTAAATATTTAATAGACATGGGGTTCTCCAATAATT
Organism: uncultured Gammaproteobacteria bacterium; assembly: GCA_964468225.1. Classification (GTDB taxonomy): domain Bacteria; phylum Pseudomonadota; class Gammaproteobacteria; order JAADGQ01; family JAADGQ01; genus S141-38. The sequence continues at coordinate 24,726 of CAYXVC010000002.1, read as the reverse complement.
ACAGTAATTCTATTTTAGTATATTGCTCTTTTAATTGATCCACCGTCGCCTGCATTTCGCTGACGCGCTGTTTCTCTTGCTCCACAACGTTTGAGGGCGCACGATCCACAAACTTTGGATTAGACAATTTTGCGACACACTTGGTCAGATCTTTCTCCGTTTTTTCAATCTGTCGTGTCAAGCGCGTCAATTCAGCCTCTTTGTCAATCAATCCAGCCATAGGAATCAACAGTTTCATCTCGCCCAATAACGCAGTAGATGACTCCGGCGCTTCATCGCTCAGCTCCAACCAATCAATATTTTCAAGACGTGCGGCCTTCATCAGAACGGTACGATTACGCTCTAAACGAGCCTGATCTTCTGAAGAACCATTTTGTAATAGCACAGACAATAATTTACCTGGAGCAATATCCATACTGCTGCGAATTTGTCGTATTCCCATGACAAAGTTCATGACCCACTCCATTTCAGCGATCGCAATAGGGTCAATTTTATCCGCTTGTGACTCCGGGTAGGATTGCAGCATCACTGTTTCACCAGTAACACCCGAAAGCGGTGCCAATCGCTGCCAGATCTCTTCGGTAATAAAAGGAATGATGGGGTGCGCCAGTCGTAAAATGCTTTCGAGCACCGTCACTAATGTATGGCGTGTGCCTCGTAATAAAGCCTCACTACTTGTTTCAGAGTTCAGAACGGGTTTGGATAGCTCCAGATACCAGTCACAATATTCGTTCCAGGCAAATTCATAAATCGCTTGTGCTGCATGATCAAAGCGATAACTGTCCATCGCTTCTCGAACCTGATCCGCCACAATTTGAAGACGAGAAATAATCCAGCGATCCGCGACACTCAGCTCAAGCTCTCCACCATTAACGCCGGTATCCTGCCCTTCGGTATTCATCATCACATAACGTGCAGCATTCCATAACTTGTTACAAAAGTTACGATAACCGCCGATGCGGCCCATATCGAAACTGATATCACGTCCCCGTGACGCCAGCGATGCAAATGTAAATCGCAATGCATCGGTGCCATAGGCAGAAATCCCCTCTGGAAACTCTTTACGTGCAGCCTTTTCGATCTTTTCGGCCATGTCCGGCTGCATCAAACCAGTATTGCGTTTGGCTACCAGACTTTCCAAATCAATGCCGTCAATAATATCAATAGGGTCAAGAACATTACCTTTTGACTTGGACATTTTTTGTCCATGCGAATCACGCACCAGGCCATGAATATAAACTTCTTTAAATGGAACCTCGCCTGTAAATTTGAGGCCCATCATAATCATGCGAGCGACCCAAAAAAAGATGATATCAAAGCCAGTGACTAAAACATTATTAGGGTAAAAGGTTTTCAGCTCCTCTGTTTTCTCTGGCCAACCCAATGTTGAAAACGGCCACAATGCGGAGGAAAACCACGTATCCAATACATCTTCGTCTTGCGACAGTTTGATAGCCGCTGCCAAACCATGTTTTTCACGCACCTCATCTTCCGTACGCCCAACATAAATCTTACCCTCATCGTCATACCATGCAGGAATACGATGTCCCCACCAAATTTGACGGCTGATGCACCAATCCTGAATATTATTCATCCATTCAAAATAGGTATTTTTCCAATTATCAGGGACAAATTTAACGTCCCCGTCTTGAACCGCTTTAATCGCCGGCTCAGCCAATGGAGCCATTTTAACGTACCATTGATCGGTGAGCAGTGGTTCAATCACGGAATGCGAACGATCCCCACGCGGCACCATCAATTTATGATCAACAATTTTTTCCAATAACCCTGCTGATTCCAAATCTGCAACAATCAGTTTACGTGCTTCAAAACGATCCAGTCCACGGTATTTTCCAGGCATTTCATCGTTAATACACGCATCAATCGTGAAGATATTGATTTTGGGAAGATCATGACGCTGCCCCATTTCATAATCATTAAAATCGTGTGCAGGCGTAATTTTCACACAACCTGTACCAAACTCCTGATCGACATAATCGTCTGCAATGATCGGGATTTTTCGATTGCTCAGAGGCAGTTCAATCTGCTGACCAATTAAGTGTTGATAGCGTTCATCATCAGGGTGCACCGCAACCGCACTATCGCCCAGCATGGTTTCAGGACGCGTAGTTGCCACCACCAGATGGCCGCTGCCATCAGCCAGAGGGTAACGCATGTGCCATAAATGGCCATTCTCCTCGCAAGAGACCACTTCAAGATCAGAAACTGCGGTGTGCAATACCGGATCCCAATTCACCAAGCGCTTACCGCGATAGATCAGGCCTTCTTCATAGAGGCGCACAAAGACTTCGCGCACCGACTCGGACAATCCATCATCCATCGTAAAGCGTTCACGCGACCAATCCAGCGATGCGCCCATACGCCTTAATTGACGTGTAATATGACCACCCGACTCCTCTTTCCACTGCCAGATACGGTCAACAAACCCATCTCGTCCTAAATCATGGCGTGACTTCCCTTCTGCCGCTAACTGTCGCTCCACCACCATTTGGGTGGCAATTCCCGCATGATCTGTTCCCGCCTGCCATAAAGTATTATGATCTTTCATGCGATGATAGCGCACCAGCGTATCCATCAAAGTATCTTGAAAAGCGTGCCCCATGTGCAGCGTTCCCGTCACATTGGGAGGAGGAATCATGATGCAATACGATGATTGCTTCGTATCACCTGAGGGTTTGAAATAGCCTTTCTCTTCCCACTGCTGATACCAGTGCTGCTCAATATTTTGCGGGTTATATGCTTTATCCATACTCATGATGTTTGTGTATTATTTTTTCTTGAAAAGATTAATTTAAAGTTGATGTGTCTCTGGCTTGCACCCTTGTTCGGTATAAAAGCGATAACGTTCACGCCCATGCTTTTTCACATCCGGTTGCTGATCAACTAACTCGGCTACTCGTTCAAACTGATTCCAAAACGGTGGCACACTCGCAGCCAGTGTAATTAAAACATCACTTTTACCTGCCAGTTCATCTGTATAACCTAATAGAACAGGAGGTGGAAATTCACCTTCCTGATAGCTTAAGGCATGAGGTATAAAACTATCTTGGGAAAAAGTCCACAAAAGGTCATCCAGTTGAGCCGCTTGATCGCTTGACTCGGTATGAATATAGATATGCCGCCCCTGCTTATACACTTTATTTACCAAACGACAAACCCACTGCAAACGGCGTTGCGGTGAATCTGTGGGTATCAAGTAAAAATTAATTTGAGTCATACGGACGCATTGTACAGACCAAGTAATCAATTTACCCAAAATTGATCATAAAGATTTAATCAAACGAATCCGATAAAACTAGTATTACTCAATGCAAAAAGAGAAGCTAACATCTTTTTTCACCTAGTTAAAATAGAAAAAATCCTTAAAACAAACATAATTTAATATTTACAATTCAACACCATTTATGTCAAAATATTGTCGCCTTAGCTCCTCTTAAATATTTAAAGAGTAGCTTTAATTTTTCAAATGATTGAGGGTAGCCATATCATTTTTTACACAATAAAAATAGAGAACAGCGACCAATGCCGTTAGCTGATCCATCAAGAGAAAGCTCCTCCGCACTTTCAATTACTTTACGCTTTTGCGATGTTTTAGCTGTGATTTTTAGTGGTTGGGTGGCTTACATACTTAAATTTGGAGCTATTCCAATAGAGGCTCACTATATCAGTGCCATTCTTATTGCTGCACTGTTAGTGATTCTAATACTATCCGCCTCAGGCACCTATAGATCATGGCGTGATGACAGATGGACACGCTTGATACGAGTGATTTTCACTGGCTGGTTCATTATTGCATCCATTCTGGTTACCTTTGCATTTTTTTCGAAAACGAGCGACTATTACTCTCGAGACTGGTTTTTTATTTGGTCTTTAATAACCCTCGTTTGCTTTTTTAGTTATCGCTGTTTTTTTCGATATTTATTAAACCTGATGAGAAAGAAAGGCGTCAATCAAAAACGCCTTCTCATCATCGGAGCAGGTGATTTAGGACAAGATATTGCTAATCGTTTACAAAATCAAAAGCATTATGGCGACAAAGTCATTGGTTTTTTAGATGACAATCCAAAACTCTATAAAAAAGAGATAAACGGCATTATTTGCTTGGACAATATTAATAAAACAGCGATGACTGTAGACCAACTCAATGTAGACGAAGTTATTATTGCACTGCCCTTTCAGTCAACAGATCGTATTAAAGAGATTATGCACATGCTAAGGCATAACACGGTTACGATACGTTATGTGCCTGATATTTATGTGCTGAGTTTAATGAACTCATCAGCAACAAAAGTTGCGGGGCTAGACGCACTCAATCTATCCGAAACTCCGATTTACGGAATCAACATTTTTACCAAAGCACTGATAGATAGAATTTTATCTGCACTGATATTACTACTTATCAGCCCACTATTTATTGTCATTGCAATCGCCGTAAAACGTAGTTCGCCTGGCCCCATTTTCTTCAGGCAACAGCGCGTCAGCTGGAATAACAAAACCTTTGAGATGCTGAAATTTCGCTCCATGCCCGTTGATGTAGAGAAACAAAAAGGAGCTCAATGGGCTACAAAAGGGGAAAATCGAGCCACACGAGTCGGCAGCTTTCTGCGCCGCACCAGCCTTGATGAATTACCACAATTCATCAATGTTCTAAAAGGCGAGATGTCTATTGTCGGCCCAAGACCCGAAAGACCTATTTTTGTCGATCAATTTAAAGATGAAATTCCACAGTACATGCAAAAGCATCTTGTCAAAGCAGGCATTACAGGTTGGGCCCAAATTAATGGATGGCGTGGTGACACTGATTTAAAAAAACGGCTTCAATACGACCTTTATTATATAGAAAACTGGTCTATTTACTTTGACCTGAAAATTATATTTTTAACTCTTTTTAAAGGTTTCATCCATAAAAATGCCTACTAAAAACCTCCAATTACTTCTTACTTCCTGAAACTGAATTCGTATAATAATATATCTAGGCTTAAAATATGATTAGCTACTTGTGGTTTGCTCTGTTTGTAATATCTGTGTTTATGATAATTTACCCTTACGTCATCTATCCACTAATTCTTTTATTGTTTCCAAAAAAAATTACAGCAATCAATGAGACTCAGAACTCTGACATAAAATCACCCAAGGTCGCTCTCGTTTTCTGTGCATATAATGAAGAGCAGGCACTGCCCGAAAAAATCGAAAATATTCGCAAACTTAAAGAGCAACTGCCTTCATTGGAAGTTTATGCCTTTTCTGATGCCAGCACAGATAAAACCAACGAACTGCTATTAAATGCTTCTGATATATTGCACCCCGTCATCAGTGAAGAGCGTCTTGGGAAAGTATCAGGTATGCATAAACTGATCTCCATGACTGACGCGGAGATTATAATCTTTACCGATGCTAATGTGACATTAGAACCCGAAAGCCTGCCCGTACTGATTAACTATTTTACTGACCCTGAAATTGCTTGCGTTGCTGGCAAGCTATTGTATAAAGAAATGCACTCCACAACAGCGAAAGTTGGCGGTATATACTGGAAGCTGGAAGAGATCATTAAGTCGCTTGAAACCAGAACAGGGTCCACCATGGGCTGTGATGGTGCAATATTCGCCCGAAGAAAGGAAGGTTATCCAAAAATACCACCCAATATGGTAGATGATATGGCCGTTTCCATGTCAACAATATTTGATAAAAAAAGATGCATATCAGCGCCCGAGGTCATTGCTTATGAAAATGCGGTCACATGCAACACTGAAGAATTCAATCGAAAAAAACGAATTGCCTGTGGTTCATACAGCACCTATCTTTATCAAAAGGTCGCACTCAAAAATATGTCAATCATCAACCGCTTCAAGTTCCTCTCTCACAAGCTTCTTCGATGGTGGGGCGCATTTTTTATTATTGCAGCAATCTTCAGCTTTTTGATGTGGGGGTTCTCTATAGGATCTGGTCTGTTATTTCTGATAACCACACTGTCTGGAATAGGTGTTTTTATTCTTTTAGGCAGAGCAGGCGTACCTCTGATATCGCAAATATATGAAATAATCACTGCTATATTTGCAACAGGCCTGGGGGTTATTGAAGCACTGACTGGAAAAGAGTACAAAACCTGGAATACGGCTAATTCACGCTAATGAAAACCACTCACCAACTCAAATTTAACGCTTAAACGTCTCCTGCCACCAGTCGGGCATGGCATAGCGCACTTCATGCGCTTTGCTCAGCTCATTCGCCAACATCAATGAAGCAAGGCCAGTTTCGCTTTTCACTAAAAATATCCCTTGCCCTTTAATCACTGGCTTTAGCACTTCAAGTCCTTTTTCTTCGAGCCATTGATCTGCCTGTTGTAAATTCCAATTTTCAGAAAAAGCGATAATAATATTTCCTGGCAATGCCATTCGTGCAGAGTGACTTGCCGCCGTTGCATGAAATATCGGAGAGTAATGTGTTGCACTGCCTTGTTGTTGGACAGCACGCAATTGAGCATTCGATGAGACACCTGACTCTTTTTTCTGAACTTGCCAAATACGCAAATTACCCTGTTTTTTTAGCAAAATCATTTCACGAGTTAAGGATCGGCGATTCACTCTCAAATCCTGTGGGCGCTCGTCATTTGAAAACTCAGCAATTTCATTAGGGTTCAGCCAAACTTTGTGCTTTCTCTCACCATCAAACCAGGTATAACTTTTTTCTAATAGTGCATCTGAATTTTGAACAACCGGCATACCAGCCTGACAACCAAACAGAGAAAACGTCAATAAAAAACCTATCGTGTATTGTTTTAACATTAAATTATTATCCTTTTGGCTGGCCATAAATTTTCAACTGCCAATATTTAATCTCTCCTTGAGTCCCAGACTTTTCATCAACTACTGAAAGCTGCCACTCCCCTAGTGAAGACTCTTCAAGATGCCGAGCCACACCAAAGCTCCAGCGATTAAAAGCCGAGCTACATTGCACAGCCACACCACATTCACTTTGGCAGTCATGAGTTTCAGAAAGAATACTTTTAGTTCCTTGAGGAGAGGTTAAAGTCATCGTTAAATCACCAATGTCGGCATGTTCAATATCTACAATCACATCAACGTATTCAACAGTATAGTCTTTGCTCATAGTAATATTATCAATCACCTGACCTGTGCCATCAGGAATTAATTGATTTAATTCAGAAGGTGCTGTTTCAAAAACTTTCTCATCCGGCAAAAGACTCCAGCCTTCCGCCATTGAAACAGCGGCTGCCGCATCCACCACACCAAATCCATATTTGTGGTTAATATTGTACGGATAGCTCCCTGGAGACACCATCCAGCCTGCATCTGTCGGATCATTTTTGACTGCCGAACGTGCCAATATCATCCGCACATCACGCCAACCCAGTTCGGGGTTTTTTTCCAGCATCAATGCAATCACTCCGGAAACCAAAGGAGCGGAAGATGATGTTCCCCCAAAACGACCCGTGTAGTTTTTATTACTATAATCATTACCATGATCCGATGAAGGGTTCAGACCTTCATTACTGGTCAAATCAGTTGTCGTAATACCTACGCCTGCATCCCCCAAAGAAGGTGCACAAAGCCACAAGTTTGCACCCTTTTCTGAGTACACTGCTTTTTTTCCATAGTTACCGACAGAACAAATGGCCAACACGTAGCGATTATTGACATACCCATCATAATTAGAGTTATCAACATCATTTACACCGCCATTTCCAGCAGCAAAAACATAGCTAATTCCCTTACCATTATTCCCGCTCTTCACACCAGCCGATATCGCGTTGCGCCATAAAACATTGGATGCCACTAATTCGCCCGTATCATCTGCCGCAAAACTCCAGCTATTATTTGATACGGAAACGAGCTCTTTATTGTTTAACATTGCATGGGCTGCATTTAAAACGGAAGATTTTTGCAACATGTTGTACCCGACCAGTGAAACACGAGGCGCAACGCCTCTTCCCCCCACTCCGTTATAATCTCGCGCGCCTAAAATACCGGCAACCGCAGTACCATGATAGTCCCCCGACCCTGTCAAAGGAGTCGGATCATTCTCGGCTCGTTCAATAGAAGAGAGGTAATTCATGCTCTTTCCTGGCAAAATATTGGCTGCAAGATCCTCATGATTAATCTCCAGGCCATCATCAACCACAGCAACAACGACACCCTGACCTTTTATCCCCTGCTCCCAAACAGGGACGACATTGATATCGCCACCCGCTGAAGGATTCGATTGATACAGGTGCCATTGTTTTTTATAAAGAGGATCTCCCTCACTGGCCCGTGGTGTTGAATTTATGATTTCAGACATCACTGTGGATTTTGAAGATTCATTCAATACGTCACAAGAACCGGGACCTTTAGGACCTTCATCAACATCTTCACTACCACAAGCGGTAAGAAAAATAACAAAGAGAGCGATAACACCCAAGCGTTTGCTATCGATTTTTTTACCTTGTTTTTGCCAATGTGGATCGTTCATTTATTGGGCAGTCCATTGTCTGTTAGAATAGCCGCCAGTTTCCCTGGCAACCTCGATTTCACTTCCACTCTGCGAGTCAAAAATTAATGCTACCGATACTTAGCCATCAACTTTATCGTCTACTTACCATTACTTTGATGGCGCTTATTTTTTACCTGTCGTCTCAATCCTATATCGACATCGTCCCTAGTTTCTCCAGCAGCGACAAAGTCATGCATGTGCTTGCCTACGGTTTGCTGGGCGGCTTGTTTGCCCTATCCCTAAAGCCTTGGGAAGGCACTCTGAGCTGGAAGCTGGTTGGGCTCATCACACTCTTCACTATTGCTTACGGTATATCGGACGAATTTCATCAATCTTTTGTTCCAGGCAGGGATGCCAGTGTGCTTGATGTGGTCGCAGATGGTCTGGGTGGGCTTATTGCTGGTTTTACGTTAAAAAAAATGGGGCACAAAATTTTTAAAAAACCGCACCAGAAGTTCCAAGAAGGTATATAAATTATTTCGTGATTGATCCTAATGATATACTTCAAGCGCTTGCATCATTATCACCACTTTATATTTATGATCCTTTAACACCATGAAACTGTTTATTCTCTGCCTATTGTTATTAACTGTTTTTCTACAAACCAAACTGTGGTTTGACAAAGGTGGATTGCAAGGTGTCAAAGAAATGCAACAAACAATATCGAAACAAACTGAAGAAAATGAACGGCTTCGTCAGGAAAATCAGCGCTTATCTGCCGAAGTCCGAGGGCTAAAAGAGGGAAAAGATGCCATTGAGGAACGTGCACGCAGTGAGCTTGGCATGATTAAAAAAGGCGAAATTTTCTATCAAATAATCGACTAGATTTAAAACATTGACTACAAAATTGATCTCAAAAAATAATATCCCACGCTATTGGGTTGTCATTCCTGCCGCTGGAAGCGGAAAACGCATGGGAAAATCAATTCCCAAGCAATACCTGAAGCTCGCTGATAAAACGGTGATTGAACACACCTTGCAACGTCTGGAAAGCCACCCCGCCATTCATGGCATCGTGGTTGCAACCACACGCGGTGACTCTCATTGGGAACGCCTGCGAACACAGAAGCGCCATAAGTTACTGCTGGAAGCCGAGGGTGGAAAAGAGCGCTGTGACTCTGTACTCAATGCTTTGGAAAGGCTCGCAACTTATGCACACCCCAAAGATTGGGTATTAGTTCATGATGCTGCTCGCCCATGCCTGCGTCACGAAGATATTGATCGGCTGATTGACAAATTATCCGACCATCCCGTTGGCGGATTACTGGGAATTCCTGTTGCAGACACTGTCAAACGTGTTGACAGCGAAACCAACATTATTGATACCATTGACCGCAGTGGGCTCTGGCGAGCACTCACCCCTCAAATGTTTCGTCTGGATGATTTAACACGCGCCTTACGATTGGCTGCATCACAAAACCAGACCATCACCGACGAAGCTTCGGCAATAGAGTGGCTGGGCCTCACTCCGTTATTGGTCGAGGGCCATGCGGATAATATTAAAATCACACACCCGCAAGACCTATCACTGGCCGCGCTTTTTTTAAAAGAACAGAAGAAGGAAACATAACGTGAGAATTGGTCATGGTTACGATGTACACCGCTTTGCCAATGCATCGGACAAGCGTTGCGATTTAATTCTTGGTGGAGTCAAAATCACTCATCCGTGGGGGCTTGTGGCTCATTCAGATGGTGATGTACTGATTCATGCCGTATGTGATGCGCTGCTGGGCGCGGCAGGGCTTGGCGATATCGGAAAACATTTCCCCGATACCAGCGATCAGTTTGAGAATATCGACAGCCGCATATTACTGCGTAATGTCACCTTGCTCATTCGTGATAAAAATTTTACCATTTCCAATATTGATGTCACTGTCATTGCACAAGTACCGAAGCTTGCACCTCACATATCAGAAATGGTTTCCAATCTTGCGGCTGACCTTAAAATTGAAAATAATCGTGTGAATGTCAAAGCCACGACCACTGAAAACCTGGGATTCACTGGCCGAAAAGAAGGCATATCTACCCATGCTATTGCCTTGTTATTAGAAAAGTAATGGGTAACCAGGCACATATTCATCAATAAAAACCCGACCTCAAGTTAAATAACATACCGCGTTGGATCTATCACTTCAGCATCCCGAAACCCGGCCTCTCGCAAACGACATGAATCACACACCCGACAAGCCAACCCTTGGCTATCCGCCGCATAACAAGAAACTGTTTGAGAAAAATCAACACCTAAAGAGAGCCCTTTCTTTATAATCTCTGCTTTATTTAAATGAATCAATGGTGCATGAATACGGAAAGAAACCCCTTCTACACCTGCCTTTGTTGCTAAGTTTGCAGTTTTTTCAAATGCTGATATATATTCCGGACGGCAATCCGGATAACCTGAATAGTCAACCGCATTAACACCAATAAATATCGCCTCTGCATTCAGCACTTCAGCCCAACCCAGTGCGATTGATAAAAAAATAGTATTACGTGCAGGAACATACGTCACTGGAATACCATCACAAGAGTGGTCAGGAATACTGATTGAAGCGTCCGTTAAGGCAGAACCACCAAACTGCCTCATATCCATATTTACAACTTTATACTCTTCCACACCTGCTAAATCAACGACCCGCTTTGCAGCTAATAATTCAGAGCTGTGACTTTGGCCATAATCAAAACTCAAGGCAAAACAACGAAACCCCTGCTTCTTTGCTATTGCCAATGTTGTCGCCGAATCCAGGCCTCCTGATACCAGCACAACAGCTGCTGGCTTGCCAGAAATATTTACCTTGGTGCTATTTTCACTTACCTTGTGCATCATTCCAGAGATATTTATGAAGTTGTATTTGAAAACGAACGGGCAAACGATCTTCGAGAAGCCAGTCGGCTAAAGTTGTATCCGTCAGTTGCCCTTGTGAAGCACTGAATAAAACTTCACAACATGAAGCCAATTGATGCTCTTCGAGAAAACTTTTGGACCAAAGGTAATCCTCTCGATCACATACCACAAACTTTATTTGGTCTTTATCAGAGAGATAGGAGAAATTAGTCAATAAATTTTTTTCAGCTTCGCCTGACCCTGGCGTTTTAACATCTACAACACGAACAACACGAGAATCCACCTGTGAAATATCAAGAGCGCCGCTGGTTTCCAAAGAAACTTCATAACCCTCGTCGCACAATGCAACCAACAAAGGTAAACAATTTTTTTGCGCCAGAGGTTCTCCGCCTGTGACCGTCACATAAGTCGCATTATAACTTTTAACCTGCTGCATAACACTCAAGATAGAGCGCCACTGCCCACCTTGGTAAGCGTATTTTGTATCACAATAAATACAGCGCAGAGGGCAGCCCGTCAACCGAATAAAAACCGTTGGCCAGCCAATACTACGTGACTCTCCCTGAAGAGAATAAAAAATTTCTGTAAGGCGTAAACGAGTCTCTAACGACATAAAAAAACAAGCGAAGAAATGAAATTACCGCCCTTCTTCTTCCATACGTTTCAAGCGATTTTCTGCCAGACGTGCCGCACTACTTTTGGGGAACTCTCTAACCAACGACTCTAAAGAAACGCGAGCCTGCGGCCACTCTTCAAGCTCATAATGTGCGTAACCCACTTTCAGCAAAGCACCAGGTACTTTATGGCTGCTACTATAATCACTGACCACCTTGCCAAAATGACTCACTGCCTGGCTAAACCGACGTGTAACGTAGTTAGCCTCAGCCAGCCAGTATTGCGCATTATCGGCGTACTCAGAACCTGAGTAACTTTTCAAAAAATTCTGAAAAGCACTAATCGCTTCGTCGTACTGGCCATTTTTAAGCAATGAATAAGCTTCGGAATAAACCGATTCAGGGTCTCCTGATACAGTTTCGGAAGACACCTCCATCACCTCTGAAACGGAACTCTCAGCAGTCACCAGTGTTGCACCCGGCACCATTTCATCATCAAACATGACCGATGATTCAGAGTCTTCAATAGATGGTGGAGCTATTGACAAGTCACTACTCTCGTCCTGAAGTGTTGTACTCCCGTCTTCCAGCGCCTCCAGACGTTGATCCATATCTAGATACAGCGCTTTCTGTTTGCGGCTCATCTCTTCCTGATGATGTGTTTGCAACTCTATATCACCCTGAAGCTGTTGCAACTGATTTTCAAGTTCATCCAGACGCAGCGTCAAGTTCATTAACGCCTGATTTTCCATCAAACGTTCCAGTTTACTTAAACGTGATTCAAGTAAACTGTTTTGCTTCGCCTGAATGGAGGTTCCCTCCACAACAGGCGCGAGCGATTCAGCACTGACGGGAGCTGCAGAGACCACCAACAACAGAGCCACAATACCTGCATTGCATGGCAGGCACAGGTATCGCGCTGAAAAATCTTTCATTAGCGTCCTTGGTAACGTAATTCTACACGACGATTTTGATCATCATAGCCTGTCGCTTCGGGCCGCTCCTCACCGTAACTCACCACCTCCATCTGACTTGCTGGCACCCCGTGTAACAACAGTGTATTTTGTACTGAATTCGCACGGCGCTCGCCCAATGCCATATTGTATTCACGAGTACCGCGTTCATCCGCATGACCTTCCAGCACCAAAAATGCACTGGGGTTATCAATCAGGTACGTGGCATGAGCACTGACGACGGAATGAAACTCATCCTTTATTTCACTTGAATCGTATTCAAAATAGATCACACGAATGGCTAAAACACTATCAGGATCATCTAAAGCATCACCACTGTAAGCTTCCGTCATTTCAGAGATCACAGGGACTTCAACAGGTGCCGTAAAGGCTGGAGCCTCGCGCTCTTCAATAACAACAGGAGCAAAAACTTCTTCAACAGGCTCCACCACATCTCCAGTAGAACTACAACCCATGACTATAAATGCAGGAGCAGCCAGCCCTAACAATTTTGAATATGATTTCATTTTCTTATCTCCTAAATTCAACTATTTTTTGTATTAATTTAATTTGAATGTAGACCACGCAGGCTCGCGTACATCACCCGTTTGTGATAATCGCTGCCGAACACGGCCATCGACAGAAACAACAGCTAAAACACTCTTGCCTCTATTTTTTGTTGCATAAATAATCATACTTCCATTTGGTGAAAAACTGGGAGACTCATCCAATCCCCCTTCAGATAACAAGCGAACCCCACCCCTCTCCAAATCCTTTACTGCAATATAATACTTGTCTCGCTCTCGATGTACCATAGCTAATAATTTACCATCCGCAGAAAATGCCGCACGCGAATTATATTTGCCCTCAAATGTCAGTCGCTTTGGTCGCCCTCCTGCCACAAGAATCCGATAAAGCTGTGCACCACCACTACGAGAAGAAGTAAACACAATACTTTTACCATCAGGAGACCATACTGGCTCGGTATCTATAGCACGGTTACGTGTCAAACGACGTAGTTTATCATTTGAAAGTTCATACAGATAGATTTCCGGATTACCATCACGCGATAGAACCACAGCCAACCTTTTACCATCAGGAGACCACGAAGGTGCACCATTCAACCCTTTAAATGACTGCAGGCGTTTGCGCTCCCCGGTCAATAGCTCCTGTATATGTATCACAGGCCGCTGTGTTTCAAATGAAACATAAGCCAAACGCCTGCCATCGGGAGACCACGAAGGCGACATAATCGGCCATTTTGAAGTTAAAACGGCTCGTGGATTTTTCCCATCCGCATCTGCTACAAAGAGTGAAGAGCGTGGTTTCCCATCCGCGCCTGGTACGGAGGTCACATAGGCTATTTGTGTTGCAAATGCACCTGGATTCCCGGTTAACTCTTTATAGATAATGTCACTGATTTGGTGCGCGGCATAACGCAACTCATTCGCTCGTAGCACTTTGCCTCTTGCAGGAATCGTATAACCCAGCAAACGTTTACCACTAAGTACGTCCAAAAGGTGAAATTGGATCACATAGCCATTCCTGACCTTGCGTATTTTACCCACCACGAGGCTTTCGGCTTTCAACATACGCCACTCTTTAAACTGCACTTTTGATGCCGTTGTCGGACGTGAAAGGAAATCTTTTTCAGGCAGAGGCTTAAAATGCCCGCTTCTATGTAAATCTGCAGCAATAATTTTGGCAATATCTTCCGGAGCATTGGTCATCCCTTCCACGCCAAAAGGCACAACAGCAATGGGCATAGCGCCAGAAACTCCTTGTGTAATCTCGATTTTCAATACGGCCTGAGCCTGTGAAACCATAAAGAGACACAAACACACACTAAGCAAACGTAAAACAGTTATTTTCATAAATGACTCGAAATCAATCCGTAGGTTTAAAAACAAATACCAAATTTCTATCAAACAACTCTGGATCGGGTGGCGCTGGCAATGGTGAAGCTCTTAACACCGCATGTTCAATAGAGCGTTGAACAATCTGATCCCCATTACAAACACCAACTCGCGCATGAATGACCTCTCCACCAGGAATTTGCTTTACTTTGACAGTGCATGACAAACCTGGCTTCGCACTTGACGGTCTGCGCCAATAGCGCTCAACATGTTGAGCAATTGAATCAACATACCTTGACCGGAGTACCTTTAATTCCTTGTTGCGTATTGTTTGTGCTTTAGCGATGGCTTTGCGCTTAGCTTCCGCTTCTTTGGCTTCTTTTTCTTTTTTACGTTGCGCTTTTTCTGCTAATCGTTTCTTTTCAGCCTTTTTTCTCTTTTTTTCTTCCGCTAACTTTTTATTTTCTGCGGCTTTTTTAGCTTTAAGTGCCTCTTTTTTCTTTCTTTCTTCTTCCTTTTTCTTTTTTAGCTCAGCCAATCGTTTTGCTTCGGCTTCCTGTTTTATTTTTTCTTCTGCCTGACGCCTTAGCTCTTCTTGCTGTTTCTTTTCTAACTCTATCAGTCGCTTCTCTTCGACTTGCCTCTCTTTTTCTAACTCAATCAAGCGTTGCTCTTCAACTTTCCTCTTCTCTTCAGCCACTAAAGCCTGTTGCTCCAGCTCCGCTTGACGTTGCGCCTCCTCAGCCTGCTTGCGCCTGTTTTTCTCTCTGATTTTTTCCATTTCAGCCTGCAACTGCTCATCATTAATGACAACAGCTTTTATAATATTGACTGGCTTTTGAGGTTCAACTTCCCATGAAAAACTAAACAACATCACGGCAATTAAAACGCCATGTATGAAGATTGACAGCAAAAAAAATGGGGAGTTCTTAAGCATTTAATGATTGTCAGGTGCTGCAGTTATCAATCCGACACTGGGCGCACCCGCTTGCTGTAATAGCACCATAGCTTGAATCACAGAACCATAATCAATACCAGCATCCCCCCGAACATACACCGGAGTGCCAGGCTGGTGGCGCAAAGTTGTAGAGGTTCGCAGCATGACCGTTTCCGCATCAATGGCTTGCTCAGGATCACCCCCTATATTCATATAATAGTTCCCATCAGCATCAACCGTCAGTTCAAGTGGCTCTTTGTCATTCGATTCAATCGCCTCAGAACTTGCCTGAGGCAAGTTAACCTGTACTCCCTGAGTCATCAAGGGAGCAGTCACCATAAAGATAATCAGTAATACCAACATAACATCAATATATGGTACGACATTAATTTCACTTATGGGGCGTTTTCTAACACGTCCATTCACCATCGGCCTCACCTGTTTCTGCTTTAATTGGGGGAATGCACTTTACGTTGCAAGATCGTATAAAACTCATCTGAAAAGTTATCAAAACGATTCACCAAACGTTCGACATCGGATGAATATCGATTATAGGCAATCACTGCCGGAATCGCAGCAAACAAGCCCATCGCTGTTGCAATCAGTGCCTCAGAAATTCCTGGTGCCACCATTGCAATAGTAGCTTGCTGCACTTCACTCAAACCACGAAAAGCATTCATAATGCCCCACACCGTTCCAAACAGACCAATATAGGGACTGATCGAACCGACCGTCGCCAAAAATGACAAGTTTTTTTCTAAAGAATCCACTTCACGATTCAATGCAACACGCATGACCCGATGCGGCCCTTCCAGTTGCGCAGCAGGCTCAATTCCTGTGCGTTTACGCATGCGTGCAAATTCAGTAAAACCGGCCATAAAAATACTTTCCATACCGGAGGCATTATGCCGCTCGGCATGCACTTGCGAATAGAGGTTGGACAAATCCTTACCCGACCAAAAGCGCTCTTCAAAATCGTCTGCGTCACTCCCTGCCTTTTTTAGAATCGACCATTTTTGAAAAATCATGGTCCATGAGATCAGTGAGGCCAATAATAAAATAACCATAACTGACTGCACTAAAAAACTGGCATTACTAATTAAATGCATCAGTGATAGATCAACATTCATCTGCTATTTCTCCTAATACAGATTGTGGTATAGAGCGAACTTTAAAAGTGATTGCATCAACGCAAGCAATTTTAATCCTTCCTTGGCACAAAAGCTCGCCATTATCATTTAATCCCGACAAAGTATTTGTGGAACGGGTCACGCGATTGACACTTTGTTCAATAACCATGCTGGCTTTTCCCTGTTTTTTCAAAATAACTGTCACTTGTAAAAAATCATTAAACCGTGCGGGCTTCAAATATTCCAGTGAAACCGCACACACAGCAAATACGATGCCATGCTCCGCTTGCAATTGAGGCTGTTCAATTCCAAGGCTTCGTAACCATTCAGTACGAGCACGCTCCATGTATTTCAGATAATTGGCGTAATAAACTACACCACCACTATCCGTATCTTCATAATAGATACGCACTGGCCATTTAAAACTACTCACTTTTTTCACCAAACAAATTTGGCGTTATCGACTCCCCCTCATGCACGGGCGGTTTCAATCCAAAGTGTAGATAGGTGCTGTTCGTTGCAACACGCCCGCGTGTGGTACGCATCATAAAGCCCTGCTGAATCAAAAAAGGCTCTAGCACATCTTCAATCGTACCGCGCTCTTCACCAATCGCTGCTGCCAGACTATCCACTCCGACAGGCCCACCATCAAATTTTTCAATAATGGATAGTAGCAATTTTCGATCCTGCATATCAAAGCCATGACTATCAACACTCAGTAAATCCAGCGCTTTCACCGCCACTTCACCACAGATTTTTCCATCAGCTTTCACTTCGGCATAATCGCGTACCCTGCGCAACAGGCGATTTGCAATGCGAGGGGTTCCCCGAGAGCGACGCGCTATTTCCAAAGCCCCCTCGTGCTCCATATCCAGACCCAAAATATTGGCAGAACGCTTTACAATGGTCAGTAAATCGGCCACCGAATAAAACTCCAGCCGCTGAACAATACCAAAACGATCACGCAATGGAGAAGTTAATGAACCAGCTCGTGTCGTCGCCCCGACTAAAGTAAACGGCGGAAGATCCAGCTTGATAGAACGCGCTGCTGGCCCCTCACCAATCATAATATCCAATTGATAGTCTTCCAGCGCGGGATAAAGCACCTCTTCAACCACGGGACTCAAACGGTGAATTTCATCAATAAACAGAACGTCATGCGCTTCCAGATTGGTCAGCAATGCCGCCAAATCACCCGGACGCTCCAGCACAGGGCCTGAAGTATGTTTGAGATTCACATCCATTTCAGTAGCTATAATATTGGCCAACGTGGTTTTACCCAATCCGGGTGGGCCAAAAATTAGAACATGATCCAGTGCTTCTTCGCGCTTTTTAGCCGCATGAATAAAAATTTCCATCTGCTCACGAACAACGGATTGACCCACATAATCCGCTAACCGCTTGGGGCGAATCGCACGATCAATACGCTCCTCTTCAGGTGTCGTATTTTGTGCGGCAATTAAGCGTTCAGGCTCGATCATCTCAGACTATTTCTTAACCGATGATTGCAGTGCCAAACGAATAATATCTTCACTGGGTAAATTCTGAGTTTCGATATTACGCACCATACGACTGGCTTCCTGCGGCTTATAACCCAGTGCGATTAATGCGCTGACGGCATCCGTGACAGGGGTTTCTTTAATGGGTTTTACAGTTTGGGCGCTCTGCCCAGCCAAACTCGAAGACGCTGCAACCGTTTGCCCCCAATCCTTCAGGCGATCACGCATTTCAATAATCAGACGTTCTGCCGTTTTTTTACCAATACCGGGCAAACGCACTAAAGTCGCACTGTCTTCTTCCTGAACACAGTGAACAAAATCATCGGAAGAGATTCCGGACAAAATAGTCAGCCCCAGTTTTGGCCCAACACCATTGACTTTAATCAGGTGACGAAACAGAGTACGCTCTGCTTCAGTTGCAAAGCCATAGAGCAGTTGTGCATCTTCCCGCACGACAAAGTGAATGTGAAGCACCACTTCATCCCCTATTTCAGGCAGCGCATAAAATGTCGTCATGGGTGCATTGACTTCGTACCCCACGCCCTGCACATCCAGCAATAGCTCTGGTGCTTTTTTCTCAAGCAATCGTCCATGTAAACGCCCTATCATCGCCACCGCCCTCTTACCATACTCTTCGCACTCCCCATATGTGCAATCGTCTGACTTGTATTAAAGTGACATAATGCAATCGCCAATGCATCCGCCGCATCGGATTGTGGCGTTGCTTGAAGATTCAGCAATACACGCACCATGTGCTGCACTTGCGCTTTGGTGGCATGACCATGACCGACCACCGCCTTCTTGATCTGAGTAGGCGTATATTCAGCCACGCTTAACGCAGCATTGATCGTGGCACAAATAGCCGCGCCCCTTGCTTGTCCCAGTTTCAAAGCAGAATCCACATTCAGTTTCACAAAAACCTGCTCTATTGCCATCTCATCAGGTTCATAAGAGGATACAACGTTATGAACGCCTTCAAAAATACTCTTTAAGCGATCAGGAAAATTTTCACCTTCAGCACGAATCGCACCACATGCGACGTAACATGCTTTTTTGTTTTCAATTTGAATGACACCATAACCCGTTATACGAGATCCGGGATCAATGCCAAGAATACGCATCACTCTATCCGGGTTAAATTATAGCTGCGCCATCACCTCGTCAGAAATGTCTACATTTGAATAAACATTCTGCACATCGTCCAGCTCTTCCAGCATATCAATTAACCCCAGCATTTTTTGTGCGCCATTCAGGTCTAATTCAACCGTTGTTGAAGCTTTCATAGTCACTTCCGCGTGCTCGGGTTCCAAACCAGCGGCGATGAGCGCCTCTTTAACATCCACAAAAGTTTCCTCTGTGGTTAGCACTTCAA
>CAYXVC010000002.1:0-4915 GCA_964468225.1 uncultured Gammaproteobacteria bacterium | reverse complement strand
GCGATGAGCGCCTCTTTAACATCCACAAAAGTTTCCTCTGTGGTTAGCACTTCAATTGATCCATCATCATGACTCACCACATCATCTGCACCTGCCTCCAATGCCGCATCCATGATCGTATCTTCATCCGCACCGACCGGATAGCTTATGATGCCCTGTTTACTAAACAGATAAGAGACAGAACCATCCGTACCCAAATTTCCGCCACGTTTACTAAATGCATGACGCACTTCAGAAACTGTGCGATTTTTATTGTCTGTCATACAGTCAACCATAACAGCCACACCACCCGGCCCATAACCCTCGTAGCGTATCTCATCGAAATCCTGACCTTCCAGTTCGCCAGCGCCGCGTTTAACCGCTCTTTCGATGGTATCTTTCGTCATATTACCCGCGAGCGCTTTATCAATCGCTAAACGCAGTCGTGGATTTGAATTCACATCAGAACCACCCATGCGTGAAGCAATCGTAATTTCACGAATCAACCGAGTAAATAATTTACCCCGCTTTGCATCTTGTGCGCCTTTGCGGTGTTGAATATTTGCCCACTTACTATGACCTGCCATAATACTTTACCTTTTAAACAGACACTTCAAACATGCGCTCTAAAGCCAGTTTGGCATTGATCGCATCATCTTCCTGCACCTGAATACGATTCACCACATGACCTGCCACCAGATTTTCCAATATCCATAACAGATGCTGCGGATCAATACGATACATCGTTGAACACATACACAGCGTGGGCGACATAAAATGAACCTCTTTGCCCGCTGCTTTATTATTTTCAGCCACACGATTCACCAAATTCAGCTCTGTACCGACCAACCAGCGAGTGCCCGAAGGCGCTTCGTTTATCGTATTAATAATAACTTCAGTAGAACCCACATATTCAGATTTTTGACACACTTCAAATGAACATTCAGGGTGAGAGATGACTTTCGTTTCAGGGTATTTTTCAAGAAACTGGTCAATATGTGCCGCTTGAAACACCTGATGCACTGAACAAAAACCTTTCCATAAAATCATCTTTGCTTTACGGATCGCATCCGGAGTCAAACCGCCCATCGGCAGATCAAAATCCCACTCGACCATTTCATCCAGTGGAATACCCATTTTATAGGCCGTATTACGCCCCAAGTGCTGATCAGGGAAAAACAGAATTTTTTCACGTTGCCGAAAAGACCACTTCAACACCCGCTCAGCATTAGATGAAGTACAAACAATACCGCCATGACGACCACAAAATGCCTTCAAATCTGCCGCTGAATTGATGTACGTCACTGGTGTAATGTTTTCATCAGGATCAAGCACCTCTGAAAGCTCTTTCCAGGCGCGTTCCACATTCACTCTATTGGCCATATCAGCCATTGAACATCCCGCACTCAAATCGGGCAAAATAGCGATTTGATCAGGCCGCGACAAAATATCTGCCACCTCGGCCATAAAGTGCACACCACAAAAAACGATGTATTCAGCACTGGACTCTGCCGCATCTCGCGACAGTTTCAGTGAATCACCACTGAAATCAGCGTGCTGAAAAACTTCATCACGCTGATAATGGTGGCCTAATATCACCAGACGATCACCCAGCTTCTCCTTTGCTGCAACAATACGTGCCTGACACTCTTCATCATCCATGCGAGCTAACGTTTGAAATTCGATTGTGTTTACAGACATACTAAAAACCTGTTAGTTACTTTGTTCTGAAATTTTCTTGCGTAACCGGATACCCAAATCCTTTAACTGCATATCATCCACTTTGGAAGGTGCAGAAGTCAGCGTACACGCGGCTGACTGCGTTTTTGGAAACGCAATCACATCACGAATTGATGATGCACCACACATCAACATCACCAGTCGATCCAGACCAAAAGCGATGCCACCATGAGGAGGGCAACCGTACTTCAATGCATCCAGCAAAAATCCAAATTTATCTTGCGCTTCTTCGGCTGAGATACCCAATAATTTTAATACACTTTGCTGCATACTTTCATTGTTGATACGAATTGAACCGCCACCAACTTCAGTGCCATTCAGCACTAAATCATACGCAATCGACAAACAATTTTCGGGGTCGCTCTCCAGCGCTTCAACACTGTCAACTTTAGGCGCAGTAAACGGATGATGCAACGCATTAAGTTTGCCGGTATTGTCATCACAATCGAACATCGGGAAATCAACAATCCAGACAGGCTTCCAACCGTGCTCAATGAAATCATGTTCATGCCCTAACTTAACACGCAGTGCGCCCAGTGACTCGTTTACGATTTTTGCTTTATCCGCACCAAAGAAAACCAGATCGCCATCCTCTGCACCCACGCGCTTCATAATGGATTCAATCACATCATCCGGCAGGAATTTAAGAATCGGGGATTGCAAACCATCTCGGCCATCGGCCAGTTTATTGACCTTAATATAGGCCAATCCTTTTGCACCATAAATACTCACATATTTGGTGTAAGTATCGATCTGTTTACGGCTCAGCTCACACCCTTTAGGTAAACGCAGTGCGGCAACACGTCCTTTAGGATCGTTCGCCGGCCCTGCAAATACTTTAAAATCGACCTCCGCCATCAGATCACCGACATCCACCAACTCCAGTGAAACACGCAGATCAGGGCGATCCACCCCGAAACGGCTCACGGATTCGGCATAACTCATACGTGGAAATTCACTGGGCAAAGCTTCTTTAAGCTCTTGCGTAAAGACACCACGAATCATCTCTTCCATCAAAGTCATGATCTGATCATCAGACATAAAAGATGTTTCAATATCTAACTGAGTAAATTCCGGCTGACGATCCGCCCGCAAATCTTCATCACGAAAACAGCGCGCCACTTGATAGTAGCGATCCACACCCGACATCATCAGCAATTGTTTAAATAGTTGAGGTGATTGCGGTAATGCAAAAAACTCACCATTATGAGTACGGCTGGGCACCAGATAATCGCGCGCGCCTTCAGGCGTTGATTTGGTCAGAATCGGTGTTTCAACGTCGAGAAAGCCGTGATTATTCAGAAAGTCGCGCAGATAATGCGTCACACGCGAACGAAACTGAATCCGCTCCAGCATCTGTGGACGGCGCAAATCAATATAACGATAACGCAAACGAATATCTTCATTCGCATCCAGCTCATCATCAACCACAAAAGGAGGCGTTTCGGCAACGCTCAAAATTTCCAGATTTTTGCCCAGAATTTCAACTTTTCCTGTTGGAATATTATCATTGACCGTTCCATCAGGACGACAACGCACTTTGCCTCTGATTTTCAGAATGTATTCACCACGCACCCGCTCGGCCATCGCAAAGCTTTCACGGGTATCAGGGTCAAAAACCACCTGCACGACCCCTTCACGGTCACGTAAATCGATAAAGATCACGCCGCCGTGATCGCGACGATTGTGAACCCAGCCACAAACATCAACATCCTGATCCAAATGAGATTCATTAACATGACCACAATAGTGGGTGCGCATAAGGCCTGTTTTCCTATAACTAAAAATTTAAAAAGGTGAGAATAGTACGATCTGGAAACAATGGGTGCAACTTAATTAACTATTTGCAGCGGGACAAGCACTCGTGCCACATGCAGAGCTCGGTGCCGGTGCCTCTTTTTTACCACTGTTTTTGAAATCCGTCTCATACCAACCTGATCCTTTTAGACTAAATCCACCTGCGGATATCATTTTCGCCAATTCAGGTTTTGCACACTCAGGGCAATCCTTCATGGGTTCATCACTCATTTTTTGTATCTTTTCCAACTGATGCCCACAAGCGCCACACTGATATTCATAGATTGGCATAACAACAATAACCTCTAACTTTAAGAAACGAAAAAACAGAGCTATGGTAACATATTCAGCATTATTTCCTGCAACATCCGGAGTGTAAAGCCACCTCAATGAGAATGCTCATCATCATCGCAGCCGTCGCGATCATAGCGATGATCCTGCTGAACTGGTTTACTCGCACATCGGCCAAAGAAGTCGCACAAACACTGCGCAAGAGCGTACTATTCATTATCATTGGTATTCTTATATTATTAGCGCTCACAGGGCGATTGCACTGGTTATTTGCAATCATCAGCGCAATGATAGGCATACTCTTTCCACTCATGAAGCGCTTTTTACCTACGCTATTGATGAACCTTCCGCTGCTACGCCGCTTGTATGAACGTTATAAAACAAGAAAACAGACGGGCCAAACTCGCACACAAACTCATAGCAAACACAGTATCGATGAAGCCTATAAAACACTCGCGCTTGCACCTGGCGCATCAAAAGAAGAGATTGTGACTGCACACAAAAGGCTCATGCAAAAGTTTCACCCCGATCGTGGTGGTTCAACCCAACTGGCCACACAGATTAATCAGGCCAAAGATTTACTTTTAAAACAATGAGCACTGAACAACTCATCAAATCGCTGCAAAACCCTGAAATTTATGATCATGCGATTGAAAAATTTGAAGTCATTGAAACACACAGCGCATGGGTGCTGCTCACCGGCCCCTACGCTTACAAAATTAAAAAGCCAGTCAATTTTGGCTTCCTTGATTTTTCTACGCTGGAAAAAAGGCTTCATTACTGTGAAGAAGAGCTGCGCCTGAATCTGCGACTTGCACCCGAACTTTATATCGGACTGATCACCATTACTGGCAGTGAGAACACACCTCAATTGAATCATGGCTCAAACGTGATTGAATATGCGGTAAAAATGGTGCAATTTCATCAAGAAGACCAGCTTGACAAAGTGCTCGCCCGCCAAGGTGGATTACCTATCCATCAGATACAAACACTTGCAAAACAACTCGCCGAATTCCATCAGAGCATTCCCCATGCGGCCGATGCCAAAACAGCATTTGGTTCACCAGAAGCGGTCAAGCAACCTGCAAAAGAAAACTTTGAACAGATT
>CAYXVC010000001.1:3385-64777 GCA_964468225.1 uncultured Gammaproteobacteria bacterium | reverse complement strand
AAACTGGCAGAAATAGAGCAGTCGTTATGAAACCGGTATTTATTATAGGCGTGTTGGATAATGGGGGTCTGGGACTCTGTGCTGAAGCGCTTCAACGTATTCATCATGCCGATGTCGTCATTGGTGCTCGCCGCACGCTCTTACTATTTAAAAATGAGTTGAGTCAGACTGCACAGCAATACGATATTGCTGATGGTCTGTCTAAAATGCCGCGCTGGATTAGTGAAGCACAGGCCGAAGGTTTGAACGTTGTGGTGTTGGCGACAGGTGACCCGATGTGTCACGGTATCGGTCGTTATCTGATCAATAAATTGGGTGAAGAGCTTTGTGAAGTGATGCCTAATGTTTCAACTTTGCAACTGGCTTTTTCTCGTTTAGGTCTGGCTTGGCAAGAGGCTGCGATCTGTTCGGTTCATAGCAAAGATGCGGGGGAGTGGAGCATTAATACCGGACCTGAACACGGCCTATATCCCGTATTGGAAACAGTACGCTCCAGCGATTTGATTGCGTTATTTACCAGCTCTGAAAACTCACCTGATCGCATTGCCAGAATGTTGATTAACGCGGGTCTGGGCGAGACATTCAAACTATCGGTCGCTGAGGCTCTGTTAACAGATGGTGAAAATATCATTCGTGATCTATCACTGAGTGATGCAGCAGCACATTCGTTTACCCATCCCAATATCGTTATTTTACAACGCCACACGTTACAACCGATCACACTCTTTGGTTTGGCGGATGAGTCGTTTGCCCAGCGTAAACCGGACAAAGGGCTGATTACTAAACGCGAAGTGCGAGCGGTGTCACTGGCGCGGTTACAACTGCGTATTGACAGTATCGTCTGGGATATTGGTGCCGGTTCAGGTTCGGTGGGGCTGGAGGCCGCGCGTTTGTGCAGTAAAGGTTACGTTTATGCCATCGAAAAAAACGAAGCGGATTTCACTATTGCCCAAAAAAACCGTCAACAAATGGCAATGACCAATTATCGAGTTCAACACGGCAAAGCGCCGGAACTGTTGGCAGACTGGCCAGACCCTGATGCGGTATTTTTTGGAGGGTCTGGTGGTGAATTGGCGGAGTTAATCAAGCTCTGTCTGTCGCGGTTGAAGCCACAAGGCGGATTGGTGATGAATTTTGTCACACTGGAAAATCTGGCACTGGCGACGCAGACGCTGGAAGCATTAAACGCAACGTGGGATGTGACTCAGCTGCAAGCCAGCCGAAGCCAACCCATTTTGCACATGCATCGTATGCAAGCAGAGAACCCCGTATGGATCGTCTGCGCACAATCCGGTGAAGCCCATGAATAAGGGTACTTTATACGGTGTCTCTTTGGGGCCGGGTAATCCGGGTCTGATCACGCGCCGTGCATGGGAATTGCTCTCGACCGATAAAGTCTGGAGTTACCCGATTCGTAATGCAAAAAGTGACAGTTATGCACTGGATATTGCGCTGCGTGCGGGGTTGTCATTGCCTGAACAATCCATATCACTGATATTTCCGATGACCCATGATGTGGAAAAGCTGGCCAAATATTGGTTGCGAGCTGCCGAGACCGTGATTGAGAAACTGGAGCAGGGTCAGGATGTACTGTTTCTGGTGGAAGGCGATGCCTCGACTTACTCAACCTTCGGCCATCTGGCGCGCACCGTGACAGCACTGGATGAAAGTATTGCCATTGAAATTGTTGCCGGTGTGCCATCATTTAATGCTGCTGCGGCGCGAGTGCAAATGCCTCTGGCGGATGTTGATGATACGGTCGCCATTATCCCCGCAGGTTATGGCCTTAATGTGATTAACCGGATGCTGGATGAGTTCGATACTCTGATCTTGCTCAAAGTTAAACCTTTGCTGGATGATATTATTGATCTATTAGCTAAGCGCCAACTATTAGAGTACAGCCGCTTTATAGAAAAGGCAGGTTCGCCGCATGAGCGGGTGGTTCATGATGTGGCTTCTCTGCGGAATGAAAAAGTCAATTATCTCTCCTTGATGTTAATCAAAAACCCCAATCGACAGCGCGGTGAAATTATACGCGGCTGTCGCAAAAAATAGTTGTGTAAATATGAATAAGATTCAAACGCCGCGTGTGGCTCTTGTGGCAATTACCAAACACGGCGCTAAACAAGTCGCAGCGATGGCAGAGAAAATACCCAATACTGAAATTGTCGTATCAGCAAAGTTTTCTGACTTGATGAGCGATGTACCCAATAAAGTGAATGTTTATGAAGGTGCACTGCGGGCGCAAATGGCAGGTTTTTTCAGTGATTATGATCAAATTGTGTTTTTTGTGTCGCTGGGAGCGGTGGTGCGTTTGATTGCACCGCACCTCAAATCCAAAGATGAAGATCCGGGCATATTGGTAGTGGATGATGCGGCACAGTTTGTTATTCCAGTATTGTCGGGTCATATCGGTGGTGCGAATGCATACGCAGAGCAACTGGCTGATCTATTGGACGCGGTTGCAGTGGTGACGACGGCCTCCGACGTGGGAAAAACCATCCCCGTCGATATTTTGGGTCGTGAGCTGGGCTGGAAAGTGGAAGCACCCAAACTCAACATTACTCGTGTTTCTGCTCATGTGGTCAATGAAGAGCCGATTGCACTGGTGCAGGAGTGTGGTTCAAAAAAGTGGTGGACGCGGCCTACGCCATTGCCTGCCAATATTCATAAATTTGAACGCTTTGAAGATGTCGATTTGGATAAGTATCCGGCACTGCTCTGGATTACTCAGCGTGAGATTGACGATATCATCTGGGAAAAATTGAATGAACGACTGGTGGTATATCGTCCGCCCTCAGGACAATAACAAAACAATATGAAACTGATATTGGGCATGGGTTGTGATCGTGGAACCTCGCTGGAAACATTGTCTGCGGCAGTGGATCGGGCATTGGCGCAGATCAATCAAAATTGTGAATCTGTGGTGGCAGTTGCGAGTATTGATAAAAAGAGTGATGAGGTCGGGTTATTGGCCTTGGCAGAGCAACAGGGTTGGCCACTCCATTTTTTTAGTGCGGAACAGTTGGCGCAAGTTGAAGTGCCGAATCCTTCGGCGGTGGTTTTAAAATACATGGGTACGCCCGCAGTGGCTGAGGCGGCCGCGATACTGGCCGCACAAAAAAGCATGGCTGACCTGCTGCTCGAAAAATATAAATATTTGGGAACTGACGGAAAAAATGCTACGGTCTCCATCGTTAAAGGGTGATGCATCCGCAGGATTTTTATTAAAATCGACAGTGGTTGGGTACCGGTAAAGCATTGAAAAAAACTATGTAAGTGACGACAGTGTCAATAAAAAGAAAAATAACAATTGGTTCTCGTGCCATTATGTGCTAAAAAGGACTTTCGTTATTAATGAGGAAAGTAATAGGATGAGTAAAGGTACGGTAAAATGGTTTAGTGCGGACAAAGGTTTCGGTTTTATTACTCCAGATGATGGAGGAAAGGATTTGTTTGTTCACCACTCTGAAATTAAGGGTTCGGGTGGTTATGCTACTCTCAACGATGGTCAAGCAGTCGAGTATGAAGTTGGCGAAGGTCAGAAAGGGCCTTGCGCAAATAACGTTGTACCAGCTTGATATATTTTTCATAGATTGAAAATATAAAAAGTTGCTCCAGTGGCCAGAAAAAATGATAATTTTTTCTGATCACTGAGGGTGGTAATGCAAATAATAGTTGCCAGCCTGAATTCAACATTTCGACCCCTTCCCTTATAAGCCATATTTTGAGTCAAATCGCTCTGTTCTTGATTTTTATTCTGTAGACTAGTATTCTGGTCAGTCGATTCAAGGGAGAGTGTTATGTTAGAAGAAATTGGCTCTTACGAGGCTAAAACCAAACTGCCTGAAATACTTCGCCGTGTTGAAGCGGGCGAAGAGTTTACGATCACCAATCGTGGAAAACCCATTGCTGATCTCATTCCCAGTCGTATATGCAGCCGCGAAAAGACTCATGTGGCTATCAGTAATATCTTAAAAATCAAAAAACATAAAGTATCTGATTATCTTCTGAATGAGATAAAGGAAAGTGGCCGTAAATGACCGGTTTCGTGTTGGACAATTCCGTAGCCATGCGCTGGTTACTGGAAAGCGAAAAGTCTTCAGATCAAAAATACGCGACAATAATTTTAGAAAGTCTCACTGACGTGGATGCGTTGGTGCCTGATTTATGGCATCTTGAAGCAACAAATGTACTGTTGGGCGCAGAAAAACGCCTTGAGGTTAAGGTGGGGGAAGTCGAACATTTTATCTCACAATTAGAGGCTCTACCTATTTATGTTGACCCTCTAACATCCAGCCAATCATTTAGTAGAACTTTAGCGTTGGCACGCGCTTATAATCTCAGTAGTTACGATGCTGCTTATCTTGAACTGGCTGTGCGAAAAGGCTTGCCTATCGCTACATTAGATAAAAAACTTCTCAAGGCCGCAACAAAGGCGGCTGTACCTGTTTATAAAGAGCAAGCGTAATTTTGCCCATTGCAATCAAATACCCCTCCCGATTGTTTACTTAAGTACAGGTTATAAAAATAACCTGTAACAACATAATAAAATCAGGAGAAAATTAATGTCTACCTACAAAAAAGTTACAACAACTTGTACTGCGCTGCTATTGGGCGCTTCTTTATCGTTCAGCATTTTTGCTGCTGATGATCCTTCTATTAAAGGTGATCTGCGCACGAATGTTCAAAATTCAATGAATGAGTTTATTAATCAGCAGACTATAGACGGCTCTATGTATGTTTATGACTCTGTTAAGGGTGGCCTTTTAAAGTTGAAACTGGATAAGCTGCATAGTGGTATCGTTAAAAAAGGTGATTTTTATGTCAGTTGTGCTGATTTTAAAGATCAAAATGGAAATAAGGTGGATGTTGACTTTATGGTTCGGCCCTCGGGTGACAAGCTTATAACGACTCAAGCCTTACTGCATAAAGTGGATGGTAAAAAACGTAAATACCATCTGGAAAGCATGTAAGAAAGATGATGGACGAGGTCTCTCAAAACCTCGAAGAGTTGTTGCATAGCGGTTATCGCTATGCACTCTCTTTAACGCATGATAAGGCGCGTGCTGAAGATGTGATTCAGGATGCATGGTTAGCGGTTTTGAAGGCCAAAGGGCCTCACAGTCGCCCTTATTTGTTCAGCGCTGTTCGTTCCCGTTTTTTAAATTTGAATAAACGGGAGCAATTAGTAGTCGTTGTTGCAATAGATGATGTGCCACCGATAGAAGAACAGGAAGATACCTCGCATTTGGAAACAATGGGTGAGCTGGAATATCCCATGCTGGAAGAGGCTCTGGAGAGTTTACGCGGCGTGGAGCGAGAAGCACTTTTTTTGATGGCAGTTGAAGGCTATACCGCCAACGAAATAGCCACGTTTACAGCACAGCCGCGTGGTACGGTATTAAGCCATATTCACCGAGCCAAACAGAAAATCAGAAAGTTTTTAGCAAAACATGATGTCGAGGTGCGCCATGAGCAATGATGCCATCGATAAAAATGTGCAGCGTCATTATAAAAACCAGGTGCTTTCTTCTGAGGTATTGGCTCGAATGAGCGCAATGACAGAGGCACAAGATTCGAATAAACAGAGCGTATGGCAGAAGAGCAAATATTTCGCCATCGCTGCATCATTTGCAGTTGTGATCATAACCGGCGTTCAACTGACGCATCTTTTACAAACATCAGGAGACGATCTTGTCGTTCGGGTGGCTCAGGAAGTCGCGTTGAATCATAACAAACAATTGGCCAGTGAATTTATCTATGATAATTATTCAAAGCTTGCGGTCACGATGGACAAACTTGATTTCATCATTAAATCGCCTGAACAGCTAAAAAATTCCGGCTATAAACTATTAGGGTCACGTTACTGTTCTATACAAGGAAAGATTGCTGCTCAAATCAAGCTGGTTGACCCAGTGGGTGAGTTGATGACTTTGTATGTGACACAACTCAATGATGAACTGGCTTTATTGCAAAATCAGAGCCAGCTACATGATAATTTATTGATCAGTAACTGGCATGAAAAAGGATTATTTTATAGTTTGGCTCGCCGCCAGTGAGTGCGCTCTATTGTGAGGCTGATCAAAATCTGATATTGGCCCTTTAGGGACAATACGAGTTGGGTTGACCGTCGACTGGCTGTAATAATAGTGCTGTTTAATATGGGTGAAGTTGACCGTATTTTTCACACCAGGAATTTGGTATAACTCACGTAAATAGTGACTTAGGTTTGAATAATCCCTTAACTGCCGCAAGTTGCACTTGAAGTGACTGTAATAGACCGCGTCGAAGCGAATCAACGTGGTAAAAAGTCGCCAGTCTGCTTCCGTGATTTGATTGTTTACTAAATAACGCTGCTGCTTCAAGCGTTGTTCCAGTGCATCTAAAGATGAAAACAGTTCGTCGAAAGCTTCCTCATAAACAGTTTGTTTGGTCGCGAAGCCACAGCGGTAAACTCCGTTATTGATATTGGGATAGATAAAGTCATTCATAGCATCAATATCGCTTTGTAATGCTTCGGGGTAATAGTCGTGCTTAACATCAGTCAACGCATCAAAAGCCTTATTGAGCATACGAATGATTTCTGATGATTCGTTGTTGACGATAGTTTGAGTTTTCTTATCCCATAACACAGGTACGGTGACGCGTCCGCTGTAATCTGATTGCTGCAACGTGTAAATTTGATGCAGGAACTGGCAATCATTCACGTCATCCAAATCACTGTCGAAATTTCCTGTGAATGCCCAGCCCTGCTCAAGCATGTAAGGGTCAACTACTGACACTGAAATGACGTCTTCCAGATTTTTCAATGCGCGAAAGATTAATGCACGGTGAGCCCAGGGGCAGGCGAGTGAGACATAAAGATGATAACGCCCCTTCTCAGCCTTGAAGCCAGCCACGCCACTTGGCCCGGCTGAGCCATCGGCAGTTATCCAGTTGCGAAACTGTGAATCAGCACGTACAAACGCCCCTTGACTCTTTTTTGTGTCATACCACTGATCGTGCCAAACACCTTCAATTAATAAACCCATAATGAATGACTCCTGTTAAATTTTAAGATGTTGTTGTGCCAGCTTTGTTGCTACGGTAAGCATCAATGCTCCATGTGCCTGCCCCGAAAGCCGTGACAAATAACAGGCCACCGGCAATCGCGAAATTTTTCATAAACATGATCGATTGCATTTGGTCGTTAAGATCCGCGTGAAAGATGATTGCTGAAATGATCGAGAATCCGGCCAACAGGAAAGCTGTGATTCGTGCTTGAAAGCCTGCGATCAGGGCAAGGCCACCGCCAATTTCCAGAAAAATGACCAAGGGTAGAAGCATTCCCGGTACACCCATGGCTTCCATGTAGCCCTGAGTACCCGCATAGCTTCCAATTTTGCCGATGCCGGCGAGTAAAAAAATGCTCCCCAAAAGAATACGTCCAATTAAAGTTGTTGCTTTTTCCATTTTATTTTCCTCATTAGATTTGTTGATGGATGAATATATTATGACAATGTTTTTTCGATATAAAAGCGCAAATAATGGGTTATAATGATCGAAAATATAGATAGGTATGTAAGAATGAAAACTCCAAAAGTCGCTTTAGAGCAGTGGAGAGTGCTGCAGGCAGTGGTGGATTATGGTGGTTATGCGCAAGCTGCTGAGTATCTTCATCGAAGTCAGTCATCGGTCAGTTACACGGTCGCTAAGTTACATGAACAGTTGGGTGTACCTTTATTGCAAATAGAGGGACGTAAAGCGGTGCTCACTGAAATGGGCGAAGTTCTTCTGCGTCGTTCACGTCAGTTGGTCGAAGATGCCGCAGAGCTGGAACAGCTGGCTTATTGTCTGGAAGAGGGGTGGGAAGCTGAAATTGATCTGGTCGTTGATGTTGCTTTTCCTTCCAGTTATTTAATGGCAGCCTTGAAACAATTTATCCCTGTGAGCAGGGGGACTCGAGTGCAACTGAATGAAGTGGTGCTTTCAGGTGCTGATGAAGCATTGCTGGAGGGACGTGCTGATTTGGTGATTGGCTCTCGGGTTCCTAAAGGATTTTTGGGTAATTCGCTGATCAAGGTGGAGTTCATTGCGGTTGCTCATAAAGATCACCCGCTTCACCAGTTGCAACGCGTACCGACTCACAACGATCTGCGTAGAGAGATGCAGGTGGTGATTCGTGATTCCGGTTTGCACATGAAACGTGACTCTGGTTGGTTGGGCTCAGAGTATCGCTGGACGGTGAGCAGTATTGATACCGCCGTCGAGACCGTTCGCAGTGGATTGGGTTTTGGCTGGTTGCCCGAACATAAAATTGAATCATTACTGAATGATGGCATTTTGAAACCTCTGGGATTGAAAACAGGGCAGCAGCGTGCAAGCTTTCTTCATCTGATTTTTGGCCATCCAGACAGTGTTGGGCCAGCAACACAGCAGCTGGCTGATATTTTTAGTTCTTTAACGGATGCTGAGTAATAAATGAAAAGAGAGCTTGCGAATCAATGGAGTGAAAGTTTTAGTCAGGATGAGGTTCAGCTCATTCAATCGGCTTTAGCTTTTTCTGCCAATAAAAACTTACCAGAAATAAAAAGTCGGAAGCAGATCGCTGAAATTCTGGATCATATCCATGTTGATTGTGAAACGATTGTTGCAGCAATATTGCTTACCGGTTTAGAAAATGAAGAATTTGATCCCGCTGCTATGTCTGAAGCCTATTCACCTTCAATCTGTAATTTAGCCATACAATCACAAGCCTTGATAAGAGTGGAAAGCGACTGGATTGATAATCTCAAGGGCAGCTTGGGAGGAAGTGATCATAACGCGTATCCTATGATGTTGTTGAATATGGTTAACGATGCTCGTGCAGTCTTTATTATATTGGCTTATCAAGTGCTAAGAATGCATCAATTAGCATTGCAAACAAAAGAAATTCAATACCGAATTGCAACTGAAACAGCGCAAGTATTTGCGCCACTCGCCAATCGCTTGGGTATTGGGCAGTTGAAGTGGGAACTGGAGGATCTGGCATTTCGTTATTTGCATCCCGCTGAATACAAAAAAATAGCCAAAGCACTGGAAGAGTGTCGGGTTGACCGTGAACGATACATGCACTCCATTGTTGATGTGCTGAAAACCAGACTCAATGAAGCCGGTTTGGAGGCTGAAGTTCATGGTCGCGTAAAGCATATTTTCAGTATATGGAAAAAAATGCAGAAGAAGCATTTGAAGTTTTCTGAGTTGTATGACGTGCGAGCTTTGCGAGTGATAGTGAAGGATCTATCCTCCTGTTACACCGTGTTAAGCATCGTTCATGATTTATGGCAATTTATTCCCAGTGAATATGATGATTATGTTGCTGCACCAAAAGCGAACAATTATCAAAGTTTGCATACTGCAGTTCTTGGCCCTGAGGAAAAAACGGTAGAAATTCAGATCCGCACAGACAAGATGCATTCTTATGCTGAATTGGGTGTGGCTGCACATTGGCGCTATAAAGAAGGAGGGAAGCGGGACAAAGGCCTTGAAGAGCAACTCGAATCATTGCGTGATGTGCTTAATCGAACCGAAGGGGGCGATCTTACGCTGCAAAAGCATTCACGAATCTATGTGTTGTCGCCTAAAGGCCATGTGGTGGAGTTGCCTTTCGCAGCAACGCCTCTGGATTTTGCCTACCATATTCATTCGGAGGTTGGGAATCGATGTCGCGGTGCTAAAGTGAATGGAAAAATGGTCTCTCTGACCTCTCGGTTACTGAATGGCCAAACGGTTGAAATCATCACAGCCAAAGATGCAAAACCCAGCCGTGACTGGCTGGTTCCGCACTTTGGTTACCTGAAATCTTCCCGGGCTCTATCAAAGGTCAAGTCGTGGTTTAAACGTGAATTCAGAGAAGAGCATATCAACTCGGGTAAAATTGCGCTCACGAAGCAAAAGGGTACATTGCCCGGTAATACGATCTTAAAAGCCTTGACAGAAACATTTAACCTGCATCAGATTGATGATCTTTATGCTGCCATAGGGCGTGGAGATTTAGGTGTTAATCAAGTATTAAATTCTCTTGGAACGCCTAAAAATAAAATTAAAGAAGAGCCCTTTCCCTCTTTACACAGGGAGCATGACAGAAGATCGGATAAGCTAAAAAGCGATATTATCATTGAGGGTGTAGATGACTTAATGACAACTCTGGCTCGATGCTGTAAACCACTGCCGGGCGATCAGGTCGTTGGTTTTATCACTCAGGGGAGGGGAGTCAGCATTCATCGTGAAAATTGCTCGAATGCAGAGGCATTGAGAGTGCGACACCCTCAGCGATTTGTCCATGTGAGTTGGGGAGGCAAGCAGGATCAAAGTTATGAGGTGGACATAGAAATTATTGCTCTGGATCGAACGGGGCTACTGCGTGACATTATGGCGGTTTTATCAAAACGCTCAATGAATGTTAATTCGGTCAACACTTTTACAAATAAAAGTCTGCAACAAGCCAGAATGCGTTTAACTCTGGAAATAAATGATCCAGAGCAACTGGCTTCAGTATTGGAAGCAGTAATTAATTTACGTGGCGTTCTTGAGGCAAGAAGAATTAAATGAAAACAGATCATTTTCAGGAGTTATTGAAAAGCATGGCTCAGTTACGTGACCATGAGCAGGGTTGTGTCCGGGATCAACAGCAAACGTATCAATCAATCGTGCCTCGTACAACTGATCATGGTATTGGGTTTTAAATGATGCCCGAAATAGATTTATTATCTGTTATTTATTTGATTGGTGCAGCTCAAGGAGCATTTCTTGTTGTGGCACTTCTGGATGGAAGGATTGCTAATCGACAAGCCAATCGTTATCTGGCATTTTTTCTTTTGGTATTTACACTTTCTCTTATTGACGAATTTCTGTTTCAATCACATTATTTTTATAGTTACCCTCATTTGATCGGGTTGATCTGGCCGTTAGATTATCTTTATGGGCCGTTATTCTATTTTTATATTCGTGCATTAACCTCGATAAAACCACCGTTTGAAAGCAAAAAAGATGGTTGGCATTTTATGCCGTTTTTTGTTGGCTTACTTTTTGTTTTGCCGACCTGGGTGCTGGATTCTAATCAGAAAATCATCATGCTATACGGGTTAGATGGCAATATGACAGAAGCCGTATTCAGGGCTAATTTATTCGACGGGCTGGCGACATTATTCGTTATGATTCAAGTTGCCATATACATAAGGATGAGTTTCCGTCATTTACGATGTTATCGCCAAAAGATTCGCCAGCAATTATCGGCAATAGAGGAGGTGAATCTATCGTGGCTCGTTTTACTTTTGTGGTTATTGCTCCCTTTGTGGGTGCTTTATATTGTGGATGTGTTTTTTTCGGAAGGGCTTGGGATCGGAGGTCAGGCAGGGGTGCTATTGCATGTGATCCTGGTGTTGATTATATACGGCATGGAATATATGGGTTTACGGCAACCCTCCATATTTAAGTATGTTAATACCATTTCATCAAGTACCAAGTATATTAAATCAAAATTATCGAATAAAAATAGTGAGGAAATCAAAGCTCGCTTATTCGTTGTAATGGAAAAATCCAAACCTTATCTTGATGGTGGGCTTACCTTGCCGCAGTTGGCGAACTCAGTAGGGTGCACGTCTAATCATCTATCTCAAGTGATTAACGATGAGCTTGGGAAAACCTTCTTCGATTTTATTAATTCACACCGAATTGACCAGACGAAGCAGCAGTTGCTTTGCCCTGAGACTGAGAAAACATCAATTTTAACCATCTTAATGGATGCCGGATTTAACTCAAAATCAGCATTTTATACAGCATTTAAAAAGGAAGTGGGAATGACTCCATCTCAATATAAAAAATCAACACAATCTAGGATAATTAACTAAATATTTTCATTTTATTTTTAAGTTATTGAATTATTTGCGAAAAAATAAATCTTTTCCTGTAGGGATGGACGAATTTGGTTTGTGAAATAAGTATAATTGTCTCCTGTTTAACTTGTATTACAGAGTATTGGAGCATTAATAGATGATGAAAAATTTAGTTGTAATCGGTGCGGTCATAGTAACGACAGTTTCTTTGGTTGGATGCGCAACGTATAAATCGAGTGAGGCGGGGTTATCAAAAATAGGCTATGAAGAAAAGCTATTGGATGATGGCTCCTATCAATTAACCTATTATGGTTCTGGTTTTAATGAGCATGATGAAATTGTTGCATTGTGGCATAAACGCGCAGGAGAATTGTGTAATGATCAAGAGTATGAGTCAGAAACCAGGAACGAGCACTGGGTTTCCGATGGTTATACAGTTTTGCCACCTTTCGTCTTTAAGTCAAAATCTGCCGCACCTTCGATAGAAGGTAAGTTGCGTTGCAAGGGTGAAGCGATAAATAGTATTAAGTAGCTTTTATATTTTTTAGGAAAAAATATGAAGATTTGGTTCAGTTGGGTATGTATGTTTTGGTTGATCATTTCTATGAATGCCTGTGCAAAAAATGGAGGCATTGGGAAAGAAGGGGTATATGAAGCATTAAAAAGCATCAATCAAAGTCATAACCCATCAATTGATCAATCTGATGATGAAGGTATGAGTTATAGTGAGTATGAGTTGTTACGTAAGGAAAATTTAGAATCTACTACGATAGAGAGTCCATAGAAATTCTAAAACACTCTTCTGAATGTAAGATTGATACGTTTACGGCCTACTTTGGAATGATATTCATTGGCAAGTGGTGCAATTCCGTGGTAGACGAAACGGGATGGGCCGCCCCAAACAACGACATCACCATGTTCTAATCGGTGGCGTGTTGCTGGATGTTCACGTTGTAATCCACCGAATAAAAAAATTGCTGGAAGACCAAGGGATACAGAAACGATCGGGGCTTTTGAATCATGTTCATCTTTATCCTGATGTAAAGATAAGCGCGTTCCAGGTTCGTAACAATTAATTAAACAAGCGTCTGGTAAAAAATTTTCAAACCCCGTATATGACGCTGCTTTTTTGGCCAGATCGAGAAATATTCCAGGTAGGGTAGGCCAGGTTTTTCTCGTTATTGGATCAATAGGCTCATAGCGATAGCCTTTGCGATCACTGACCCAACCCAGTTGACCGCAATTACTCATGGCGACTGACATTTGAAAGCCGTTCGGGGTCGTCATGTGGCGTAGAGGTGCCTGGGTGATGATCTGTTTGACAGCATTTAGCAGACTGTCGTCCATTTCCCGGGCAAAGCTGGGCAGCACTTGAGCGCCCTCTGCGAGATGTATCGTTTGAGGGTTCGGATTAGGTATCTCTTCAAAGAGATCGTACGTCATATTGGTATACCTTTAACTCTTCAGCCGATACCCTGTTTTGAATATCCACCAAATGGTTGTCAGACAGAGAAACATAAAAGCAAAGATCATTCCGATACTGGCGATAATGTTGACATCGGCGATGCCGTAAAAACTCCAGCGAAAACCACTAATCAGGTAGACCACAGGGTTGAACAGCGTGACGGTTTGCCACGGTTCTGGTAGCATATCGATGGAATAAAAAGCGCCACCCAGAAAGGTGAGAGGCATAACGACCATCATCGGGATGATCTGTAATTTTTGAAAATCGTCCGCCCATAAACCGATGATAAAACCGAACAGACTGAATGTGATAGCCGTGAGCACTAGAAAAAAGAGCATCCAAAGCGGGTGTGCGATTTCATAATCCACAAATAGGTTCGCGGTCAGCAGTATCAATAAACCAAGCAGGATGGATTTGGTCGCCGCCGCACCAACGAAGCCGATGACAACTTCAATATACGAAACGGGTGCTGAAAGAATTTCGTAGATTGTGCCTGAAAATTTCGGAAAATAGATGCCGAAAGAGGCATTGGAAATGCTTTCATTAAGCAGTGATAGCATGAGCAAGCCAGGAATGATGAAAGCACCATAACTGATGCCGTTGATCTCGCCCATGCGTGAACCGATTGCCGCACCAAAAACCACAAAGTAGAGCGATGTGGAGAGAATCGGAGAGACGAGGCTTTGTAGCAATGTTCGCCAAGTACGCGCCATTTCGAATAGATAGATGGCACGAATTCCATAGAGG
Source organism: uncultured Gammaproteobacteria bacterium (assembly GCA_964468225.1). Classification (GTDB taxonomy): domain Bacteria; phylum Pseudomonadota; class Gammaproteobacteria; order JAADGQ01; family JAADGQ01; genus S141-38. Next base: position 50,710 of record CAYXVC010000001.1, on the reverse strand, counting down.
TTCATGATTTTTCCTTTACCAGATTAACAAAGATCTCTTCCAATGAGCTTTCACTGGACTGAAGGTCTTTAAAGTCGATGCCGAGTTGACCTAATTGACGTAATAGTTCGGGGATGCCAGTGTGTTCTTTCTGGGGGTCAAAAGTGTAGGTGAGAATATGCCCCTCCTTTGATAAATCCAGTGAATATTCTGAAAGCTCCATGGGAAGATCGTTGAGCGGGTTTTGCAAGGTCAAAGAGAGTTGCTTCTTGCCGAGCTTATTCATCAGCACATCTTTATCTTCGACCATGATGATTTCACCCTTGTTGATGATACCAATTCGGTCGGCCATCTCTTCGGCTTCTTCAATGTAATGTGTGGTCAAAATAATGGTGACACCGTTTTCACGCAGTTCTTGAACCATCTTCCACATGTCTCGGCGCAGTTCGACATCGACACCGGCAGTGGGTTCGTCGAGGAACAGAATCGTCGGTTCGTGAGAAAGTGCTTTAGCGATCAAAACACGACGTTTCATGCCGCCCGATAATGTCATGATTCTCTCTTTTCTTTTGTCCCAGAGCGAGAGATCACGCAGTATTTTTTCTATAAAGTCATGATTTGTCGGTTTTCCAAACAGACCACGACTGAAATTCATTGTATCCCAGACGCTTTCAAAAGTGGCGGTCGATAGCTCCTGCGGCACTAAACCAATTTTTGATCGAGCGCTACGAAAGTCTGTAATAATGTTATGACCATCGACTGAAACAGTGCCTTCGCTGGGTGTGACGAGACCACAGATGATGCTGATCAGCGTTGTTTTGCCCGCACCATTTGGTCCCAAAAGAGCCAAAATTTCTCCATGGTAGATATCCAAGTTGATGTTTTTTAGTGCCAGCAAACCTGAATCGTACTTTTTAGTCAGGTTTTGGATCGAGATGATGGGGGTCACAAGTATTCCTTTTTATTTTTAATTTTCTACAAAATTAGTATCAAGTTCACTCAGGATTTTTCTTGAATTAAATGAGGTTCTGTTTGTCATTAAAACGGATGCCAAACCGCTTTCAGGGTAGATGCGCATTTCACTATGAAAACCTGCTCCACCGCCTTCTTTGTAATAGTAGGTCTCGCCATTGAGCTGACTGATGTGCCACCCGAGCGTCATCGCTATTTTCTTTTCTGATTTCGTGACTTGTTGTGAGTAGAGTAACTGCTTGCTTTTCGGCTGGAGAAGCTTTGATTGCTCAGAAAGCAAATCCTGCAGTATTTTTCCAAAAGATTCTGCAGTGCCTATTGCTCCGCCAAAAGAGGGGCCATTCAGATAGATGTTTTTAATATGCAGCCAACGTCCTTCATAATCTCCCAACACATCCCTATCAATAAAAAATCGACCCAATAAATTCATAAATGACCACTTTTTCAAATACCCTTTTGCATGATGATTGTTCGGGATCAAGAAACCCGCTTCATCTGTGCTCAACGCCAGCGGTTTAAAAATATTTTCAGTGACATAATCTGTGTAACTTTTACCGCTCACATTCTCAATCAGTTTGCCTAGCAACCAATACCCAATATTTGAATAACTATATTCCGTACCGGGCTGAGTATCCAGATCTGAATGCTCTTTGAGAATTTCAGCAAAGGCCTTGCTTTCATCAAAGTCATAATGCTTATCTGCGAGGTGAACCCATTTGAGTGGTATTGGATTGGGGATACCCGACGTGTGATTCAATAGCTGCCTTATCGTAATTTCAGAGTTATATGGATGCTGAATATATTCTGATACTTTACCATCAAGGTTGATTTTACTTTGTTCAAACAACTGCAACACCGCAATTGCTGTGAGTGTTTTTGTCATGGAGAAAGCCGCCATGGTATGGCTTAGGCTCAAAGGCACGTTTTTCTTAATATCCGATAGACCCACACTACCTTCAAAAACAGTGGAATTTTTATCGACAACAACATATTGAATCCCTGGTTCAATCGGCTCTGAGATTTTATTAAGCAGCTCCGTGACTATTCTGTTTTTTTGCGCCACTTCTTTACCGATAGATGTTGCTGAAAAGCTCATTGTCATCACTGCGAAAATTAGCGCTATGATTACCCTCACTTTAATTGAAAAAACCTTCAATTGTTTCAAGGCTCCATTTCGGGTTTAGAGTGATCATATTATGCCCCATGTCCTCAGCTTTAATGTGGATGGTTTGGTTGGGAAGTTTGGGTAGATGATATTTTTCCTGAAAGGTATAACCAAACTCACTGCATTCACTACTGATTAACATTAAATCACCTCGGTATTCGGATATGTTTTCTGTTAAATCATAGGTAAATGAATCGGGGTTATCCATCACAGGTTTTAACATGTTATTAAATGCCTCATAACCACCGCGCTTGAATGCATTCGGTGGCATGGATTGGTTTTTGCACTGATAAGGAGTGCCCGGTTTATTGAGGTTTAATATTTTAGTCATCACATAATCATAGCCCTCGTGCCCATCCTGCTTTTTAATCAATGGATAAGCACTGATATATTTTATGAGCGAAAACAGACCCGAAATTGACTGCGATTCCTTCATTTTATTCACGAATACTTTGGCCGATTCCGGGCCAAGCATTCCGGGCTCAACAATCACAGCTTGTGACACCTTGTTCGGGTGTTTAGATAGATAACCCACAACAAGCATACCACCCCATGAATGCCCAATCAGTTTGACTTTTTCTCCATTTGAAAAGTGCTCAATGATCGAATGCAAATCATCCAGATTACTTTCCAGTGTCAACTGCTTTTTATCAACTCGTGGAGAAAGTCCATTTCCTCGCTGGTCGTAAAAAATGACCCTGTAATTCCGGGATAGATTCTTTAATGATTTCAGGTATTCGTAATCACCGCCAGGGCCGCCGTGAACCACTATAATAGGTGGAGAGGCCGGTTTTCCAAATATTTCTGTATGAAATTTATAACCATCAATTTCGGTGAATGGTATTGACTCATCAAACTGAATTGTTTGTGGAATTTGAATGCATGAGGCTAACCCGATCATAGAAAAAAAGCCTGATACTATTTTTAAAAATTTCATGAGGTATCCTGACACAGAGGTCTCGTTGATTTATTCAGGTAAACTTGGGATATTAAGTATTAATTTTATGGAGAGTCAAATGAATTTTTTAATTACTGGCGCTACAGGATTTATTGGTTCTGCCCTTTGCTCCCGCTTACTGAAAGACAAGCATGATATTGTCGTGCTGAGTAGACACTCGGATAAAATTAAATTGCCTGTTACAGGGATTAGTGATCTTGAACAGTTAAAGAGTGATGTTATTTTTGATGTCGTGATCAATCTGGCGGGTGAACCTATTGCTAATAAGCGATGGAGTGATCAACAAAAACAACGTATTTTCAGTAGCCGCCTTGATACAACACAAAAGCTTATCACCTATTTTAAAACCATAGAACATAAACCTGAATTGCTGATAAGCGGTTCTGCTATTGGTTATTATGGCGTTGGTGAAACCAGCGATACTGTTGATGAAACAGGGTCGGGAGATGATAGTTTTTCCAGCCAGTTATGCCAGCAATGGGAGGCAGCTGCCTTACAGGCGCAAGCACTTGGAATTCGCACTTGTTTATTGCGTACAGGCATTGTTCTGGGAAAAGGAGGCGGCGCATTAAGTAAAATGTTGCCACCTTTTAAAATGTGCCTGGGGGGAAGAATAGGCGGAGGTAAGCAGTGGATGCCCTGGATTCATTTAGATGATTTGGTGGGTATTATTTTATATTGTATTGATCATGATGCTCTGAAAGGTGCTATTAATGGCACATCACCTAATCCTGTAACAAACTGGGTATTTACAAAAACGCTGGGTAAGACACTAAAACGCCCAACTATTTTGCCTATGCCTGCGGTCGTTGTAAAACTATTAATGGGTCAAATGGGAGAAGAGTTATTACTATCAGGAAAGCAAATATTGCCAACAAAAATTCTGAATGCAGGGTATCAATTTCAATATGAAAAATTAGAGGACGCTCTATTGGATATAGTTTGATAAGTTATATTTCCTGTACGGGAATAATTTATGAGTAAGGCTATGGGTTTGGGTGATAAATTACTGTACGGGAATATTTTATCTTCACAAGATGTGGGTTATATCGTACGTGAGGCTCGTAAACAGCAGGGTGCGACACAAGCTGAATTTGCAGCGTTCTGTGGCGTTGGGGTGCGTTTTGTTTCAGATTTGGAAAATGGCAAAGAAACTGCTGAGCTGGGTAAGGTGCTGAGTGTTATTCAATGTTTAGGCTTAGAGCTGAGCTTGCAGCCTCGGGGTTACCGAAACAGAGGTTGGGGGTGATGGCTGCTCTCTCGGTATATCTGAATCATAACTGTGTGGGGCGGCTCTGGTTGGATGAGCAGCTCTGCTTTGTTTTTCAATATGCTCAATCCTGGTTAAGCTCTTCCATAGCGATGCCACTATCAAATTAGCATAGAAATTTGAACGAGAATTTGGTGAAGCAGGTGTGACTCGTGAAATACAGAGCATCATTGAGCGGCGTAGCAAAAAAATAGTGACGAGCTTTGGTGCGGTTTAGGGTATTTAACACACAGCTCATTCAGGGTTATTGAAACTTATGGGTAAAGAGTCAGGCGTGGATATGATATTTGACCCTTTTTCTTTTTGCAATAATTCAGTAGGAAAAACTTGATTTTTTTATTTAAAACGAAGGGTTGGTGGTTGTTCGGGTGCTTGCTTTTGTTTGTGAGTGGTTGTAGCTCTATTCCAACATATAATGATTTATCTGATCGCTTTGGCCTTCATTCTGAAAAAATAAAAGGCGGCTTATTTCAGCATGTGGTTCTTTCTAAACCAGGTAAAGGACATATATTGCATGTTTATATTGAGGGCGATGGCCGTCCCTGGCGGTATAAAAATCAGGTCTCGCTGGATCCCACTCCGCGTCATGCATTGATGCTGGATCTTATGGCGCTGGATGATGCGCCAGCTATCTATCTGGGTCGTCCCTGCTATTTTGAGCGATCTTCACCTTGTTCACCGATATGGTGGACACATCGCCGTTATTCCAAAGCAGTAGTGGATAGCATGGCTATTGTACTCGCACGCTTTTCTGAAAAGTATGATTCGGTCGTGCTGATGGGGCACAGTGGTGGTGGTGTATTAGCAATGTTGCTGGCAGAGCGATTTGATAAAGTTCAAGCGGTTGTGACACTTGCAGCAAATCTTGATGTTGAAAAATGGACATCATTTCATGGTTACAGTCCATTGAAAGGCTCTTTGGATCCTGCCTTACGTCCACCGCTTTCAGACAAAATAAAGCAACTGCACTATGTTGCGGAAGACGATCGTAATATTCAAATGCAATGGCTCAAGCCCGTGGTAGATCGACAGTTCGAAGCGAAGCTGGTGAGCGTTCAGGGAGATCATAGTTGTTGTTGGGTGGAAAAATGGCCTGATATTTTGAGGAATTTAAATCTGTTGTTGGAGCGGGTCAATCATTAAAAATTTCAATATCTTCGGTATGAATTGTTACTGGAGCAAGTTTTCCATCCGCCACCAGTTGCTCATACTCATAGGTGCTGTTGCGTCCATGTTTTTTTGCGTAATAGAGCGCTGCATCGGCTTTATCAATAGTGCTAATAGGTGTGCCCAGCGGTTTTATTTGGGTAAAACCTAGGCTGATGGTGATTTTTTTTATCTTTGGAAACTTGTAGCTTTCGACGGCTTTTTTGAATTGCTCAAAAGCGCATTTGGCACCGAAGGCATCTGTGGGAGATAAAATAATAACAAATTCTTCACCACCAAAACGATAGAGCTTGTCGTTATTTCTAAATGTATTTCGCATGATATTGGTTAAGAGTATCAATACTTCGTCACCAAACAGATGGCCATACGCATCATTGACCTGTTTGAAATGGTCGATATCTGCAATAGCAAGCCAGTAGTAGTTATTTTTTTCTATTTTGCGGCGTTTGTGGCTTTTTTGTTCAATAGCTTTAGCTTCCAGAAGAATTTTTTGAAAGTTTGAATCAAAGGTTTTTCTGTTGAGTAAACCTGTGAGCTCATCGTGATTACTTTCATCCATGATGCGTAAATAATTACGATAAATTTTCATAAATGCTGTTACAAATTTGTTTTGAGTTTCATCAAACGATGGGGTGACAAGTTCAATAAAACCAATAACAGTGTTTTGGTTATTAAATATCGGGTAAATCGCACGGATGGACTGGTTATGGTAAGCAGTATCAATAACGGGTTCGGTATGAGTGAGGCAATATTGCAAGCTGTCGTCTTGATCGATAGGAATTTTTTCTAAAACAGAAGTATTGACGGTTTTACTGGTGGAATGATAAGCCATGCTGACCAAGGCTTCAGTGTTAGTTTGTGTATTAGTGATTTTTAGCAGGCGAATGGATGTAGGTTGATAAAGTTCAGCAAGGGTTGTGACTAAACTGATCTCCAGTGAATCCTTGTCTTTCTGTTCTGTAACTTTGGCTACAGAGTCGAGTATATCCATGGTAGTGGTTTTATGATAATTGAATTAATATTATAAAGTGTATGCTAAACAACAGTATAACTATACACTGTTGCTATGGATTTTCCCCTGTTTTTTTGAAGCGCTCCTTATTTATAAAATGCAGTGGAAACAATAGCAGTTAGAATACAAAGCCAATTCAGTGAAGTTATCGTGTATCTCTTGATACCTAAAGCTATGTGTGCCTTGCCAGTGCCTTTTAAACTGAGGTTTGCAAAGTGTCTTTGATTTCCTGTTTATGGAAAAAAGAGGTAGAATTGCGGCCTTTTCTGCTATTTTGTGCCTTCAAAACAGGCAAAATTAATACGAGGTTGTAGTCACCATATGTCTCAGCAATCACAAATTCCTGATATTGATGCCGTTGAAACTCAGGAGTGGATCGATGCTCTTGAAGCTGTCATCGAAAACGAAGGCGTTGAACGAGCCCATTTTCTGTTAGAGCAGATGATAGATAAGGCGCGTCGCTCAGGTGCTAATCTGCCCTATTCTGCGAATACGGCTTATGTAAATACCATACCAACCCATATGGAAGCACATCATCCGGGAGATTTGGCCATTGAGCAGCGCATTCGCTCCTTTATACGCTGGAATGCGATGGCAATGGTGGTGAAGGCAAACCGTAAGTCAAGCGAACTGGGTGGGCATATCGCAACTTTTGCTTCTGCCGCAGTGCTTTATGATGTGGGCTTTAATCACTTCTGGCGAGCGCCCAGCCATGAACATGGTGGTGATTTGATCTATTCACAAGGTCACGCTTCTCCAGGAACTTATGCGCGTGCCTTCCTTGAAGGTCGTTTGAGCGAAGATCAGCTGAACAAGTTTCGTCAAGAGGTCGATGGTGATGGGCTCTCCTCTTATCCTCATCCTTGGCTGATGCCGGACTTTTGGCAGTTTCCCACAGTTTCTATGGGGCTGGGGCCGATTATGTCAATCTATCAGGCGCGTTTCATGAAATACCTTCAAGACCGTGGTTTGGCAGATACCAAACAGCGCAAAGTCTGGGCCTTTCTTGGTGATGGTGAGACGGATGAACCTGAATCATTGGGTGCGATTTCACTCGCAGGCCGTGAAAAACTGGATAATCTGGTCTGGGTGGTCAATTGCAATCTACAACGTCTCGATGGCCCTGTGCGCGGTAACGGCAAGATTATTCAAGAGCTGGAAGCGGGTTTTCGTGGTGCTGGATGGAATGTCATCAAAGTATTGTGGGGTTCCTATTGGGATCCATTGCTTGCCAAAGATAAGAATGGTTTATTGCAAAAACGCATGTTGGAGTGCGTGGATGGTGATTTTCAGAACTATAAAGCCAAAGATGGCGCTTACGTTCGTCAGCATTTCTTTGGTAAATATCCAGAGTTATTGGAGATGGTCTCCAAAATGTCAGATGCTGATGTGTGGCGTTTGAATCGAGGCGGTCATGATCCTCATAAAGTGTACGCGGCTTACAAGGCTGCTGTTGATAGCGGTCAGGCGACGGTTATTTTGGCTCATACGGTAAAAGGTTATGGAATGGGCGCTGCGGGTGAAGCGCAAAATCGCACACACTCACAGAAGAAACTCGCTGATGATGAAATGATCTATGTACGTGATCGTTTTAATATTCCGTTGAATGATGAAGATGCCGCCGCAGGCAAATATTACAAACCGGCAGAAGATAGCCCCGAAATGCAATACATGCATGCGCGTCGTAAAGAGCTGGGTGGTTATCTGCCAGTGCGTCATCAAACTGCCGCGCCTTTGGAAGTGCCTGAACTCTCTGTCTTTGATGCGCTGCTTAAAGGCAGTGGCGACAAAGAGATGTCTACGACTATGGCTTACGTACGCATGTTGACGATTCTTTGCCGCGACAAAAAAATGGGCAAATACGTTGTGCCTATCGTGCCTGACGAGGCGCGTACTTTTGGTATGGAAGGCATGTTTCGCCAGTTGGGCATTTACTCTTCTGTGGGGCAGCTCTATACACCTCAAGATAAAGACGAGATTATGTTCTATAAAGAGGATAAATCGGGTCAGATTCTGGAAGAGGGAATCAATGAAGCGGGTGCGATGTCTTCCTGGATTGCAGCGGCAACTTCTTATGCCAATCATGCGGTGAATATGGTTCCGTTCTATATCTATTATTCCATGTTTGGCTTTCAGCGCATTGGTGATCTGGCCTGGGCGGCGGGTGACATGCAGGCGCGTGGTTTTCTGATTGGCGCGACAGCCGGTCGCACCACATTGGCGGGTGAAGGTTTACAGCATCAGGATGGCCATGGGCTTGTGACTGCGAACACGATTCCTAATTGTGTCAGTTACGATCCAACATTCAATTATGAACTGGCGGTGATTATTCAGGATGGCCTGCGCCGTATGTATGTAGAGCAGGAGAATGTCTTCTACTACGTGACGACCATGAATGAAAACTACACACATCCCGCCATGCCCAAGGGTACTGAAGAGGGTATTCTCAAGGGAATGTATGAACTCAGTACTGGGGGTAAGGCAAAACTGAAAGTGCAATTGATGGGGTCGGGTACGATCTTGCGTGAAGTGATTGCGGCGGCGGATCTTCTCAAAAAAGATTGGGGTGTGGAATCTGATATTTTTAGTGCGACAAGCTTTAATGAGTTAACTCGTGAGGCCAATGATTGTGAACGTTGGAATCGTCTGCACCCAACCAAAAAAGCCCGCACCCCTTTTGTTGCTCAAACCTTAAAAGGTCGTAAAGGACCGTTCATTGCCGCGACGGATTACATTCGTAACTATGCCGATCAGATTCGTGAATGGATACCGGGTCGTTATGTGGTGCTTGGAACGGATGGTTTTGGTCGTTCCGATACACGTGCACAACTGCGTAAACATTTTGAAGTGAATGCAGTGAATATTGTGGTTGCTGCTTTGAAGGCTCTGGTTGACGAAGGTCAGATGGATGCTAAAAAAGTTGCCAAAGCCATAGAAAAATATGGCATCGATACTGAAAAAACGAATCCTCTGCATGCTTAATTCAGAGTGGGTGATTGAAATATGAGTAAAGAAATTTTAGTTCCAAACATTGGTGATTTTGATGGTGTTGAAGTCATCGAAATTTTAGTTTCTGCGGGCGATACCGTTGCGGTAGAAGATTCACTGATTTCGGTTGAGTCTGATAAAGCTTCAATGGAAATTCCTGCTCCTGAAGCGGGCGTGGTAAAAGAGATTAAAGTCAGCTTGGGAGATCAAATTTCTGAAGGGAGTTTACTGCTAATTTTGGAACCTTCGGGGAATGCGGCAGCTTCTACAGAGAACAAAGAGAGTTCAAAAGTAGAAACTTCGACTCCAGAGCCAGCAAAATCCGTAGCTCCAGTTGCTGCGCCTAAGCCTGCCGCACCCGCAGCTAAAACATCACCCACTGCGAAGATCAACGAAGACTCTTTTGCCAAAGCTTATGCCACTCCTTCTGTTCGTAAGTTTGCTCGCGAACTGGGTGTTGATTTAGGTATTGTTGATGGTTCAGGTCGTAAAGGTCGCATTACAAAAGAGGATGTACAGGGCTTTGTTAAACGTGCTTTAAACCAACCTGCTACAAGTGGTGGTCTGGGTGTAGCACCCATGCCTGAAATTGATTTCAGTCAATGGGGAAAAATCGAAAGCAAACCTTTGACCAAGATCAACAAACTCACAGGAAAATTCCTGCATCGTAACTGGGTGACCGTTCCACATGTGACACAGTTTGATGAAGCCGATATCACCGATATGGAAGCTTTTCGCAAAGAGCTGGGGGCTGATTATAAAGAGCAGGGCATTCGTATTACACCGCTGGTGTTTATGATGAAAGCGGTCGTCTCTGCGTTGAAAAAACTGCCCCGATTTAATGCCTCACTGGATGCGACCGGTGAAAATTTGATTTTAAAAAGTTATTACAATGTTGGTATTGCGGTTGATACCCCCGATGGTTTGGTGGTTCCCGTCGTACATGATGTAGATCACAAGAGTATCGTCGATCTGGCAGTTGAACTGGGTGAAATCAGTATCAAAGCGCGTGATAAAAAACTAAAGCCTTCAGACATGCAAGGTGGATGCATTACGATCTCCAGTCTGGGAGGTATTGGTGGAACTAACTTTACACCGATTGTGAATGCCCCTGAAGTTGCTATTTTGGGCGTTTCACGTTCAAAAATTCAACCTGTCTGGAATGGTAAAGAGTTCGAACCCCGTTTGATGTTGCCACTGTCGCTTTCATATGACCATCGTGTGATTGATGGTGCTGATGGTGCACGTTTCACGAAACTTATGAGTCGTGTGTTATCTGATACACGTCGTCTATTGTTGTGATGGGGATAAAATAATGAGTGATATTGTTGAAATAAAAGTCCCTAATATTGGTGATTTTGATGGCGTTGAAGTGATTGAAGTTCTGGTCAATGTGGGAGATGCCATTGCACCGGAAGATTCACTGGTTTCAGTTGAGTCAGATAAAGCTTCAATGGAAATTCCAGCCCCTCAAGGGGGTGTGGTGAAAGAAATATTGGTCTCTGTAGGTGATCAGGTCTCTGAAGGCAGTACACTTTTGATGTTGGAAGTGGGCGCTGAAATTTCGAGTTCTACATCAGCAATCGCAAAAGAGGAGAAGAGTCAACCTGCCGTGCCAACGCCTGTTGCCGCAAGTTACAGTGGCGATGTGGATATCAGCACTGAAGTGGTTGTTCTGGGTTCTGGCCCTGGTGGATACACAGCGGCTTTCCGTGCGGCTGATTTAGGCAAAAAAGTCATTTTGATCGAACGCTATCAAAGCATCGGTGGTGTTTGCCTGAATGTCGGTTGTATTCCATCAAAAGCATTGCTGCATACCGCACAAGTCATTAACGAAGCGGCTGAATTTCACGAAATCGGTGTGGTATTCAATAAACCTGAAATTGATTTAAGCAAACTGCGTGGCTATAAAGAAAAAATCGTAGGTAAATTGACTGGTGGTTTGAAACACTTGGCCAAACAGCGCAAAGTTAAAATTGTCCACGGTTACGGTAAATTCACTTCACCTCATACCATTGAAGTAGAATCAGAAGACGGTAGTAAAAAGATCGTTGGTTTTGAAAATTGCATCATTGCGGCTGGTTCGCGTGTGACCAAATTACCATTTATTCCGTGGGACGATCCTCGTGTGATGGATTCCACCGATGCACTGGAAATAGAAGAAGTTCCCAAGCGTCTGTTAGTGGTCGGTGGCGGTATCATCGGTCTGGAAATGGCGACTGTATACGATGCGTTGGGGTCAAAAGTCAGTGTGGTTGAATTGTCACCGGGTCTGATTCCGGGCGTAGATCGTGATGTGGTGCGTCCGCTGGAGCGTCGAATCAAGAAGAAGTATGAAAATATCCTTCTGAACACCAAAGTGACTGCCATTGAGCCGACCGATAAAGGCCTTGTCTGCTCTTTTGAAGGCAAAGGTGCTCCCGAGACAGATACCTTCGATCGTGTGTTGGTTGCTATCGGTCGTACACCGAACGGCAAGTTGATTGATGCTGAAAAAGCGGGTGTGGCTGTTAATGACTGGGGTTTCATCGAAGTGGATAAACAACAGCATACCAACGTCGATCACATCTACGCTATTGGTGACGTTGTCGGTCAGCCTATGCTGGCACATAAAGCGACTCACGAAGGTAAGGTTGCCGCACAAAATATTGCGGGTGAAAAATCGTTCTTTGATGCTCGTACCATTCCATCGGTGGCTTATACTGACCCCGAAGTAGCATGGATGGGTAAAACTGAAGATGAGTGTAAAAAAGAGGGTATTAAATACATAAAAGGTGTTTTCCCGTGGGCTGCTTCCGGTCGCTCATTGTCGATTGGTCGTGATGAAGGAATGACCAAGGTGCTTTTCGATGAAGACCACAAAATCATCGGTGCGGCCATAGTGGGCACTAATGCGGGGGAGTTGATTGCCGAAGCGGTACTTGCATTGGAGATGGGCGCTGATATTGAAGATATCGCACTATCGATTCATCCTCATCCGACCCTTTCGGAAACCTTCAACTTTGCCGCAGAAATGGCAGAGGGGACGTGTACAGATTTATACGCGCCAAAGAAAAAATAGAGTTTTTTGATGTTGTAACCAGAGCTTGGTAGCCAGGAAAAATACCAAGCTCATTATTTCTTAACGGAATAAAATCGTTTTTTCATCTTCAAAATGGGTTTTTCTATAAGGTAGTATGACAAAGCTGCTATCAATATTGAAGCCCCGGCTCCATACAGCGCAATGTATCCACCGGTAGCACCCGCATCGGACATTACTCTATAAATAAACCAATGCCACAGATATAAACCATAGGAAATTTTTCCTAGCCACGTCAGAAATTTATTAGAAAACAGAAAAACTGTTCGATCATTTTTTTGCAAATATAAAAAGCTGATTAATACAGCAGATACTATTTCTAATAGTGGAAAATACCAGATATAGAGCACCCTTATTTCATTGCCTAGAACAATAGTTGATACAACATAAAAACCAATTGCCAGGACCGGAATAATTGTTTTGTATTTATGCAAAATACCATTAACATTGAAATTCCTGTTTTTGAACTCTGCAATCAACAGCGCGCTCAGGCAACCGACAAATAAACCATCAAAATGAGTATCTGAACCAAAATATAGCCGGTTAATCGAAGCACCATTAAAAACTAAAATAGTACGGTTTATCCAAAGAAAAATAATTATAAGACTAATGGTAATGATCAGGTTCTTGCGATTTTTCAAACCATTTAACAACAGCAAAAGTAAAATAGGCCAGAAGAAATAAAACTGCTCCTCAATTGACAATGACCATGTGGGAAGCAAGTAGCTCATTGGGAACCAATCAAATGCTACCGCTAAATTTGCAATATAAAATAGTGTGCCTAACACAGCGACAAAGGCCATTTCCTGTTTTTCGCCGACCATAAAATATTGACTATAAATATAAAACGAGGTCACAACGATAATCAAAGCAGGTGCTAACCTTAAAGCCCGGCGCATGTAAAAATTTCTGAAGCTGATAGTTTTACATGTATCGTATTCTTTAAGTAACAAGGTTGTAATAAGAAACCCACTAAGAACGAAAAATATATCTACCCCAATAAAACCACCAAAAGTAAACGGCATAAAAGAGTGAAATACTAAAACCAATATGACAGCAAACCCCCGCAAGCCATCCAAGCTATTTATTCGCATTAACTATTCCCTGTAATTAAAGGCTTAACTGAAATATTCGGTGCCGCGCATGGTAATACGAGGTCTCAGATAACTCAACTGCCAGCTAAAGTTGGAGGGTTAGTGTTACGGACTGAAAGTTCGGATACGTCAAATAGACTCATTTCATTTTCAGTTTGAATATTGCAAGAAAAGCCCTGAATGAATTTGAGCAAGTTTTCTATTGTTGGTAAAGTGAAATATAATGTTTGAGTAATAACAAATTGTTCTGTGTAGATGGCGATAATAAATGATGAATAGAGCATTGAAAGTAGCAAGTGGAGGGGTGTTGTTTTTATCGGCCTCTTTTTCTTATGCGGCAGATATTGCAGTCGCACCTCAATTGAGCTTCCCAAAAGGGTTGGGGGTCGAGGTCATAGCCAAGCTTAATTCTCACCTTAATGGACGTGTTGGTTTGAATGCATTGACACTGAATGCTGATTTTGGTCTGGATCAGATTGATTACACTGCAGATATTAATATGAGATCGTTCAGTTTGCTTGCTGATTGGTATCCTGTTGCAGGTGATTTCAGATTAAGCCTTGGGATGATGGTCAATCAATCAAGCCTTGAAGTCGGTGCTTCCGGCTCGGATAGCTATCCGGTTGGTAGTGAAACTTATAGCGGTAATCTAGCGCTTAATGGCCAAATGAAATTTCGTCCTGTAGCACCCTATTTTGGCTTGGGGTGGGGGAATGCAGTGTCCGATGGAAAACGCTGGGGAGTCAATATGGATGTCGGTATTTTAATGACAGGCCAATTAAAGATTGCTATGGATGCCAGCGGTGTCGTGGCAGATAGTAGTGGGAACTCTATTGATGTGAGCAATGAGTCTGTTTTTCAGGACAATCTGGCAAAAGAAGTCGCCAATATTCAGGATGATCTGGATAAAATCAAGATACTGCCATTGTTCTCGGCGAGTGTCAGTTATAAATTCTGATTTGTGTTATTTCGGGAAGTGGTCACTATGTTTCAATTAAAACCAATTAAAACTCTTTTATTGAGCTTGCTTGTGTGTTTGGTCTCTACATCAACTCATGCAGCAGAGGTCACTATTACTTGCGATACTGATGAAGATGATAACCCACTTGGTATTGCGAATTGCGAAGTGATCTCAGAAGGTATTTCTATCAGTCAATCTGCCAAAATTAATCTGTTGAAAATGGTTGAAGAGATTAAACGTTGTGATGAATCACCGACTGAGAGCGGAGCATTTCAGTGCGAAACTTCGACAAGTGAGACCTTCGAGTGTGTGAAAGGGGAAGGCAACACTGCTTCGTGCACATTACCTGGAAAAATCGAAGTGAGTTGTAATGACCTGGATGGCGCAAGTGCCAGCTGTAGCTTATCGATACCTGATGCTGATGGTGAAGAAGTGCAGGCGCTGGTGAATGCGGCTCAAGGTTTATCCAGCCAGAAAGTTGCTCGGGTCATCGGGAATGTATGTTACACCTACAGTGGTTCTTCAAATTTTCAACAGGATTGTGGCTTGTTGCTTGATAATCCTGAAAATTCGGCTGAACTGCTCGATAGAATTACACCCAAAGCGGCTTATCTCTCTACTACAATAGCACGCCAGGCTGCACTTGCTGGCCTTCGAAATATTACACAGCGTATGAGTACTCGCCGTAAGGAGCGTGCAAATAGTGCGGGTAATTTATTGTTCCAGACTGAAACGGGGCTTTTTTCTTTTAATCAGTTGAGCGAGCAATATGGTGGTGGAGCGAGCGCTGATGATGTATTGCCTGGAATGATGGATATGAGTCGTTTAAGCAGCTTTGTGAATGGTGTTGTTGTTTTAGGTGAAATGGATGCATCGGATAATCGTTTTGCTTCTGATTTTGATACTCTCGGAGTGACCGCCGGTCTGGATTATCGAGTGACTCATGATTCTTTATTGGGTGTTGCTCTGGGTTATTCTAATGCCGGTTCTGAAATGGCAGGCAATCGTGGGTTGCTGGATAGTAATGGCTATAGCATGACTTTGTACGGTACTTTTTATACGCCTGATAATTTCTATTTTGATGGTGCGTTCAGCTATGCAGGCAGTGATTATGAGCAAGAACGCTATATTACAGGTAGTTTGGGAGGAAGCAGTGTTGATCAAACAGCCAGCGCAGACTATTTTGGCAGCCAGACTAGCCTGAGTTTGGGAGGCGGTTACGATCATAGTCTGGGTGCAATTAATTTAGGTGGGTATGGGCAGTTGGTGCACTTGTCCACCAAAGTGGATGGTTATGCCGAATCCGTTTCAAACCCGGGCGCTTTGGGTGCCGGGCTTGCATCGTTAACAATGGGCAGTCAGGAACAGACAAATTTAACGTTGAATCTCGGTGCACAGGCAAGCTATAACATGGACTATAAGTGGGGTGTATTGCAGCCTATGGTGCGCCTTGAGTGGGTCAATGAGCTGGACGATGATGAGCTGATTATCAATGGTCGGTTTACGGCAGATCGTGTGGCGAGAAAAACATTCTCACTGCCGGGCGGAAAGATTGATTCCAGCTATTTTAATTTAGGGCTTGGTTTCACAGCACTTCGTCCGAATGGAAATTCCATGTTTCTTTATTATCAAGCCACAGTGGGTTATGAAAACCTGACAGAAAATATGATTACCGCAGGGATGCGCTGGGAAATTTAGCAAATGTTTATCATAGGGATGGGTCGGCTTGGAAGGTCTCTTGCCCAGCAACGGTTCGCTTCAGATAAACAAGTCACAGCACTGGTTCGACGAGAGAGCGTATGTGCTGGTGTCACAATGAAGTTGGGTGATCTTGATCATCCGGAAACCTTGGTTGGACTGCCCTTAGAAAATAAAAAGCTCTACTATTTTGCTCCTCCTCCTGACGATGGAATCTTTGATACGCGAATGCGACATTGGTTGGCGAGTCTGGTGCCTGAGAATCTTCCTGAGAAAATTGTTTATATCAGTACCACGGGTGTTTATGGTGATTGTCAGGGTCGATGGGTGAATGAAGAAACTTCGCCGCAACCGGGAACGGATCGAAGCAAGCGTCGTCTGGATGCAGAGAATGTGTTGCGTCTATGGGGTGTGAAAAATAGAGTGCCGGTTGTTGTATTGCGTGTAGCGGGTATTTATGGCCTGGATCGTCTGCCCATTGAGTCCCTTCGTAACGGTCGCCCCGTTTTACGGATTGAAGAAGCTCCTTTTTCCAATCGTATTCATGAAGATGATCTGCTTCAAGTTTGTCTGGCTGCGATGGATCGTGGGCTGGCCGGAGCAATTTATAATGTTTCAGATGGTCAACAGACCACTATGACAGAGTATTTTTTTGCCGTTGCTGATGCATTGGGCTTGCCGCGCCCACCACAAGTCAGTCGCTTTGATGCAGAGTCACAGATTTCTCCAGCGATGCGCTCTTATCTGCAAGAATCACGGCGAATAGATAATAGTAAAATACTAAATGAGTTAATGGTTGTATTGCGTTACCCTGAATTATCCCAAGGGTTGGCTGCGCTGAACCATATTGCTTCTTAATTTTTCTCTGAGCATGTTTCTCTTCTCAAAATCGGTTTTTGACCAGCTGAATCTATTGCTAAAACCAAAAGCCTGGGTATATTCTTATTTCCTGTTATCTGAAGTGCATTAAGTGAGAGTGTGATGAAAAAGAACCCAGTGTCACTGCTGTTTGTTCCTGTTATTTTAGTGTTGAGCGCTTGTGGTAGCGAGGATCAGTCAATAAAAAATCAGGCAAAATCTTATGCTATGCAGTACTTTCCAGAGAAAAACAGTATTGAAATTCCTGATTCATTATTAGGCAAACAGGAAAGCTCTTCTCGAGCCACTGACAATAGTGGCGAAGCAGGTTCCATTTTTGCCAAAGTTAATCACCGTGTTACTGAAGCGGAGGTGAATCGATTAAATCACCAAATACCACTTTTAATGTTAGATGCAGTCTGGTCAGGAATACAGTTGCAGTGTAAAGATTTCGCGCCTGGAGAAGCTTGTACAATACCTCAAGATACGATTGTGTTGCAGTTAACAAATGAGATTGTTATTGCGGCAGAGGCTGTTGCGGAAAGAATTGATGCTGTTAATAACAATCAACGGGGTGGCGCGTCATTTGAAACCAATGAACCTCGATTATCAATGACTTCAGGTGACGATATCAGTTTTGGAACGATTGTTTATACCTCTTTTTCGGAGGCGAGTGAATTTCAGTACGAAGTGTCACTTGACCTCTCCGAAATGGAAAGAATTATTGGGCTGGATAATGAAGATGCGACAACATTATTGGTGAAATGGCCTGCCAACAAACAACGTGTGACCTCTTCGTATCGTTTTGAAAATAGTGATTCAAAGTACGTCTATACCTACAGTTATCTTGATGATGGCAATGAAGAGTCCGTAAAAATTCAATACGATAGCTCGGATAAATCTTCTGAAAATTTGTCAAACACATATACAGAAATTATTACACTAAAAACACTAGATGGCTCAAATGGTGAAATATTGGTTGAGTTCGAGTCACGGAAAAACAGTGAGTTGGGCATGCAATCTTTTTTTGCAATTGGTGAAGCCAATAATGATTCTGGTACTCTGCGGGCTGATTTTTCTTCTTATAGCACCAAGGAAGACGCTGGCCTGGTTAGTTACAGCAAGAAAGAGATTTTTGATCGTGATGGGGATGTCGTTAATAGTACGGTATGTGAAGAAAATTGTGAGGATCAAGGGGCGTGGACAGCATCGGGCTCAACCATTTCAACTACTTCGCCCACTAACACAACGACGATCAATGGTGATAAAAATCAAACGACAATGACGATCACTGAAACGGTCACTGAATCACCTCTTATAGATATTTCTGTTTCAGGGTTGTTGGAAGATGGTGCTTACATTATCGCATCCGATGGGTTTGATGGAGGCATTGAAGACAGGTTGGGGTACGGCTCGGTCACAGAGGGTGTTGCTGAATTTTTGTATTGGGGCAGTGAAGCTGAAATTGGAAATGCCAAAATTTATACATTTAAAGCGATTGTCGATGAAGCAGGGTATCGCCCTGGTTATATTGAAATGGATACAGCTCAAATTACGATAGCTGATTAAACTGGTTGATGCACTGGTTGTGTCGTTTGCTCTCCCTATCTGAAAGCTCCCTGAACGTTTTGTTTTGTTTGTAACTGCAAGTTTGTGAGCAAGGCGTTGCTGTAGAACGAAACGTTCATCTTCTTCTGTTCGTATCTATTTCTTACTCTGTTGAATTATATAGAAATATTGTTGCCTTTTATGGCTGGCCTGCATTATGCATTGCTATTTAACTGTACGAATGAGTGCAAACAATAGTCCTCCGTTGTGTTGATTTAAAAACAGCGCAGCGGTTTGAGATTTTTCAATCTGGAGGAGGGGTAGGTATGGCCGTAAGGGCGATTAAAAAGCAGCATTCCAAGCTGCTCTATTTTATAGCGGTGGCAGTGGGGTTGGGGGTCGCTTTGAGTGCTAATGCGGCAAGCGTACCTGATATTGGCCCACTACCGAAGGTAAAAATTGACAAAGCAAAGGCGGAGCTGGGTAAACGACTCTTTTTTGATAAACGGCTTTCAGGGGATGCAGCAATCTCTTGTGCCAAGTGCCATGATCCAAAGCATGGCTTTTCTCATCCGGATGCACTTTCTCCTGGGTATCCTGGCAATAAACATTTTCGCAATTCACCGACGATGATCAATACGGTACATAAAACGGTATGGAATCATGATGGTCGTATTGGTACCAATCTTAATGATGTGACTCGTGGCATGATCACCGAGGATTATATTCTCAATATGGATATGCGCATCATGCAGGAGCGGCTTAAGCAGGATCCTGTTTATGTGAAGATGTTTAAAGATGCGGGATATGGTGAGCCATCCAACGGTTCGACCCGTAAAGCCATACCTGAGTATTTGAAAACGCTTACTTCTCGTAATGCGCCTTTTGATAACGGAAAAATGTCGTCGTCAGCGAAGCGTGGCATGAAGCTGTTTAAAGGCAAGGCGGGTTGTATTCAATGCCATAACGGTGCCAATTTTACTGATAACAAGGGTCATAATACGGGCGTACCAGAAAATTACGATGTGTTTATGGATCCTGAACGTCATCAGGCATTTATTGCCTATGCCAGCTTCATGGGAATCAGTAATTACATGAATCTGAAGCGTGACCCCGGAGCTTATGTGCAGACGCACACGGCAGATGGTTCTGATATGGGCAAGTTCATCACGCCTACATTGCGTGAGCTGAAACATACGCCGCCCTATATGCACAATGGCATGATAAAAACACTGAAAGAGGTAGTGGCGTTCTATAACAATGGCGGTGGGCCTGATAGTCACAAAGACCCATTGATTAAGCCTCTTGGACTTTCTGGCAAGGAACAGAAGGACTTGGTGGCTTTTCTTGAATCTCTGTCGGGTGATGCATTGACGGGAAGCGAATTCGTATGGGCTGAAGCCTATCCGAAGGAGTACGAAGCCATCGCCGATTGGAACAACGTACGTAATTAATTGAGGAGGCAGAGATGAATACAATCACATTTCGTATCAAACTGCTGGTGATGAGTACGGCCATCGGTCTGCTTTGTGCAGGTTCCGCATGGGCGGCCAAGCCATCACTGGCATCGCTGGATTATGATCCACCGGTTCCAGCAGATAACCCGATGTCAGATGCTAAGGTGGCGCTGGGTAAACTACTGTTTTTTGATCCACGTTTGGGAGGGGATGCATCAATCAGTTGTGCGACCTGTCATGCATCTGATCAAGGCTGGTCATGGGCAGAGGATATCTCTCGCGGCTATCCCGGTACGGTGCATTGGCGTAGCAGTCAAACCATCATCAATTCCGGCTACTACGGCAAGCTCTTTTGGGCAGGTTCGGTTCCTTCATTGGAGGCACAAGCGCCATCGGCCGCTCGTGGGGGCGTTGCCGGTAACGGTGAACGTGATTTGATGGAGGCACGTCTGCGATTGATCCCAGACTACGTCAAACGTTTCAACACAGTGTTTGGCCAACCTTGGCCCACCATCAAAAATGCATGGCGTGCTATTGCTGCTTTTGAACGGACGCTGATTCAAAAAGATACGCCGCTGGATCAATATCTGCGGGGTGACAAGTCCGCATTAAGCGAAGAGCAGGTGCGTGGTAAAGCGTTGTTTGAAGGTAAAGCAGGCTGTGTGCAATGTCACAATGGCCCGTTGGCGACGGATGAAAAATATTACAATGTCGGTATGCCACCGAGCCCACGTTGGCTGGAAGATGGTTTGGCGCAGATCACTTATCGTTTTGAACTCTACGCCAAGGGTGCGACAGAAGAGTTATATCGCACATCAAAGGATGACCCTGGGCTTTATTTCCGTAATAAAAACAAGTGGTCACTGGGTAAATTCCGTACACCTTCGTTGCGTTACACCGCGTACACAGCACCTTATGGGCATAATGGACAGCTCTTTACTATGGAAGAGGTGGTGGACTTCTATGATCGAGGCGGCTTTACCGAAGATGGTCGCACTACTTCTTATAAAACCAAAAGTCCGCTGATTAAAAAATTAGGTCTGACGGATGAGGAGAAAGAAGATCTTGTCGCTTTCATAGAAGCATTTTCGGGTGATGAAATTGAAATGGCAAAACCAAAATTGCCTGATTATGCACCGCTGTTTACATTGGCGGAACTTAAGGGGGTTAAAAAATGACCACTGAAATTAAAAAAGAAGAGCGATCTGCGGAGGCTCATGGCAACTGCATGGTCAACCGCCGTGAGTTCTTGCTCTATTCGGGTGCGGGTATTACGGCGGCCAGTACGGTGACACTGTTTCCGGGGACTGCTTTTGCGAGAGATGCTCAAGTGGCGCAATATCCTCGCAAGTTGATCGGAAGGTTAAGCAAACTGCGTGATAACAAGCCAGAGAGCTTTAATTACCCAGATAATTTGCCGAATTCTGATGCGATGCTGGTGAAGATGGGCGGTGTTGAAGCAGGCGGTGGTATTGGCAAGCAGCGCGATATCGTCGCATTTAACTACTTATGTACTCACCAGGGTGGGCCTATGCAAGGGACTTATCAGGTGGAAGGTAATCATCGCGTCTTGGGGCAGTGCCCTCTGCACTTATCTACTTACGATCTGACGCGCCACGGCATCGTCATATCGGGGCAGGCATATCAAAGTTTACCGCAGGTGCTTCTGGAGCTTGATGGCGATAAGATTTACGCCGTCGGCATGATGGGGCTGATCTTTGGCCGTAACACAAACTTAATACAATCATAAGGAGGGGGACGACATGGCAACTGAATATTATATCCCTGGGGATAGCGCCCCACTTCCACCGAAAAACGCAGATGTTCTAACAACAGCGTGCGACTACTGTATCGTCGCTTGTGGCTACAAGGTTTATCGTTGGCCACTGGGCAGCGGTGATGGTGGTCCCAAAGCGTCACAAAATGCTTTTGGTGTCGATTTTCCTTGCTCGGCACTTGAGGAGTGGGTGGCACCGACGCAGCATAATGTGGTGATGCATAAAAGCAGACCTCACAATGTAGTGGTGCTTCCTGATAGACAGACCAAAGCGGTCAATTTATCAGGCGATGCGAGTATTCGTGGGGGTTGTATTGCGCAAAAATGCTATAACCCGGATAGTCCGACACGAGATCGTTTGAAAACACCGCTGATGCGCATCTTTGGTATTTTGCAGCCCGTATCGTGGGATTTTGCGCTGGAAGTGGCGGCGGAGGTGGCCAAACATGTAGTGAAAGAGCATGGGGCGAATGCCTATTCCATCAAAACGTACTCTTACCAATACATGGAAAATACCTACGCAATTACCAAGTTTGGTGGCAAGGATATCAACACAGCCGCTTTTACTTGGCATGATACTCCGGCGCGGGTGACTTCCACGCCCGGTTTTCGTGATGCCGGGTTTGATAATTTCGGCCCATCTTATGAAGATTGGGGGGCGGCTGATACGTTGGTGGTTTGTGGCACTGATCCTTATGAGACAAAAACCATTATCTACACTCAATACATAAAACCGGGGATTGATCGTGGTATGAAGACGATCTGGCTCAATCCACGCCAGACAGCAGGGATTGCTTACGCGGTGAAAACCGGCAAAGGCATCCATCTGGATGTCATACCAGGGACTGATGTTCTGGTGGTGGGTGCAATTACACGCATCATTCTGGAGAATGGCTGGGAAGATAAAGAGTGGGTTGAAAAGTGGGTCAACAACAAGTGGGAATCGAGCTCAGGCTTTGGGCAAGGGACTCGTAATACGCCGTGGCAATGGCGTACTACTTGGGGTAAATTCCAGACCAGTGGTTTTGAGGGCTACAAAAAATGGTTGCTCTCTCAGGATGATTACAAGCTCACTAATGCGGCTAAAATTTCAGGTGTTGATGCGAAGAAAATCAAACAAGCTGCGGAGTGGATTGCTAAACCGAAAGCCGATGGCAGTCGGGTTAAAGCCTCTTTTGGTATCGAAAAGGGTTTCTACTGGTCTAATAATACGGCCAATACCAACGCCATCTCTTCACTGGCAACCAGTTGTGGTGCCGGAGGCCGTCCCGGGCAGGTTGTAGGGCGTTTTGGCGGTCATCAGCGTGGTGGTCAAAGTGGCGCAGCGCATCCGCGTAACAAATCGCCAGAGAAAGTACCAGGTCGTCGTAGAAGAGCACTTGATACTGACCGCTGGTTGCGTTCCGGTCAGGTCCGTATGGCGCATGTTATCGGTACCACCTGGATTCAATCCATGCTTGGGTCAGGGCGCTTTGCACAGACCTTTGAAGAGCTGACGCTGAATAATCCTAATCAGGTGCGTTCGTGGGATAAGCAGGAGATTATTGATACGCTCAAAAAGCGTGCTGACTCTGGCGGCATGGTGGTGATTGATCAGGATATCTATTTGCGTTATCCGATTGGTGGTCGCTATTCCGATATCATCTTTCCAGCAGCAACATGGGGTGAAGTGGACTTCACTCGGGCTAATGGAGAGCGTCGTTTGCGCCTCTACAGCAAGTTTTATGATGCACCGGGTGAAGCGAAACCTGATTGGTGGATTATAGGGCAGCTTGCCAAGCGCATGGGTTTTGAAGGTTACGACTGGAAAAATTCCAATGATGTCGCTGAAGAGATGTCACGTTTCAGCCGTAAGGGGCGCAAAGCGTTTCATATGGTGAAAGTGGCTGCGCATAAAGAAGGAAAAACGCTTCATGAAAAAATGCGTGAGCTGGGTACTGATGGTATTCAGGGGCCGACTTTCTACAACTACGACAACGGTACATTACACGGTACTAAGCGGTTGCATGATACGACGTTGACGCAGGCGGATATGGATAAAAAATGGGGTAAGGATGGGCCTACGGGAGCTAATTTTCACAGTAAAAAATACACCCATTTCAATTCGCAAACCGGTAAAGTCAATATTCAGAAGCACCCCTGGAGTCTCTTTTCTGATCTCTGGAACTGGCTCGACCCCAAGGATGATGAGTTGTGGCATACCAATGGCCGTATGAATGAAATCTGGCAATCGGGTTTTGATGATACGGAGCGGCGTGCTTATATTGCGCAACGTTTCCCGTGGGATGCTCAGTTTGTAGAAATACACCCAGAGGATGCCAAAAATCGCGGCATTGAGTCGGGTGATATGGTGATGGCATGGAATGATCGTGTTCCCATCTTTAAAGATACGATTCTCGGTGTAGGTGGTAATGACTTCCAGTTCTCTGAGCTGATGAAGAATGGCCACATTGAAATTTCCAAGGGTGCGTTTACAGCGGTGGCTGTGGTGACTCCTGCTATTAAGAAGGGTGTGCTCTACAGCAACTTTCTTAATGTAGCGCAATCTTCTAATGCAGTTCAGGCGCGCGTGATTGACAATATCACGGGTAACTATAACTACAAGATGGGCATTGCCCGGGTGAAAAAAATTGGTGAGTCTAAATATAAAAAGACTTTCCGTTCGATGTCTTTTGCACCACGCAATATCGCTTAAAGGGGGCGGTTTTCTGGATATTAGGATGCACAGTCATTGGCTGCGCATCCTTTTTTTTTGTTGAGTGGTACTATTATGTATCGACTAAATAAATATTGAGGTGAAATTATGGGTTTTGGTGGAATCAGTATCTGGCAACTTTTGATTATTTTAGCGATTGTTGCGCTTATTTTTGGAACTAAAAAACTCCGTGGCATGGGTAACGATATGGGTGGTTTTTTAAGCGGATTCAAGAAAGCAATGAATGATGAGAGTAAAAATGCTGATGGGTCTGATGAAAAGGCGGCATTGAAAAATAGTAAAACTCAGGTGTAATTTGATCGGAGATTATTAATGTTCGATATCGGTTTTTGGGAAGTGCTGTTGATCGGAATTGTGGCACTGTTAGTGGTTGGTCCCGATGAATTTCCAGCGTTAGTGCGCAAAGTGATAGCGTGGGTGCGGCAAGGAAAGCAGATGCTTCAATCCGCTAAAGATAGCGTTAATGACGAGCTGGAGAGAGTGGATAGCCTGAAAAACAGTATGGCAAAAGAAGCTGATCTCGCAGAGTTGCACCGTTTGATTGATGAAACACGGGTATCAGTTTCATCAGATATTAAACAGGTGGAGCGAAGTGTGAGTGAGGAACAATCTGTAAAAAGGGTGTGATTTTGTGTAACCTGAATTCTGCAAATGTGGAGCCTTCTTAAATATTTTTCTAAAATCCGAAAAGGTAGACCTATTACCTTATCAGCATCTATTTTTCAAGGCGTTTTAAGTCCGATTGCCCTGCTTAATGAGTATGGCTATTTAGCCATATCAACGCTATATTTATCCTATGAGTAAACAGTACTTTGAGTGGGATGAGAAAAAGAATCAGGAAAATCAATAAAAACATGGTGTCGCCTTCTTTGAGGCACAACATGCTTTCTTAGATACAGACCGTGTTATTGCTGAAGATTAGGGTCATAGTCAAAAAGAAAAATGATATTAGTAGTATTATTAACTTTTAATTGCTCGGAGAAGTGAGATGATCGGTTATATTACGCTTGGAGGAGTTGATGAAGGTGCTCCTGGAATGCGAGAAGGTGGTTTTTATTGTGCATATTTTCGAGACTTACTCACATCAAGACTGTTTGGAAGGAAAGCATGAGCAATATAAATATAACTAAAAACCGTTGGATACAGTGGTCACTTATTCTTCTGATTATCATTATTGGTATGACGCTTGGAATCAAAATGCTGCCCACGGGTTATAGCGAAGATCTTTCCGTGATTGGTAGTGGAAAAAACGTTGCTGTACTGGTGCATAATAAAGAAGGCGTTCGCAGTCTTAACATGATGAATCGGGTCGATACCATTAGAGGCTTTTATAAAGATCGCATCGAATTCCGTATTGTTGAAACTGGTTCTCGGAAAGGAGTGGAATTTTCACGCAAAAATATGGCTGGTAATGCCACACTAGTATTATTCAATGGTGAAGGTACACGATTAAAAACTCTGAGCAATGTGGACGAGTTGGAAAGTTTGGAAAGCACTCTTGATCAAATTTTTGGTTACTAGTGAGTACTTGCAGAGCAATGTGCAACTTCTCTCAGAACAGTGGTGGCATAGCTGCCAGAAGTTAGATTGAACTGCAATTGAAGTGTTGAATGATCCAGCCAGCACCATTGCAGGTTTTTTGCTTCAAGACGCGTTGCTCGGCGCTGTTGCTGGAGCCCTGCATATTCAAGCCCTGTCAGCCAGTCACTCTGTTTTGATAATGTTTCTTGTTCAAACTGAAGTGCTTGCCCTGTTGTCTGTAACAAACCACGCCCCCAAAGTGGAGCAGTAGGGTGGGTTTTCATCGCATCGAGATAGCCATTCAGATTGTTGTTAGAAGCTCCTGTAATCAGGAGTTGCTCTGTTTCCGGGTCGATCAGCCGATCACCCACCATGCAGCGATTCCAAAAACCTTGTTTAACACGTTCAGAAAGTACAATATTGAAGAGGAATGAGCGTGCAGATGAGATGTATAAACTGCGTTTGTGTCGCTCTTTTACCTGAACTTTATCAACTAATAGAGCATGTGCATGTTGCAGGTTATTAAACCCAAAGCGCTGACTGCCAAAATAGTTGGGTACACCATGCTCAGAGATGGTTTGTAAACGCGCTTCGGTGGTCTCTTTACACCCTTCAAAGTGGCGCAATATGAGTTGAAAGCGATTGCCGATGAGTGAGCCACGCTTTAATTTTCTACGGTGGCGAGTGACTTTGAGTATTGTGATCTCATCACAATTCAGCTCTGACCAATCAGGCTCTTGTTTGCCCGCAATGTTGACAGTAAAGCTTTGAGTGCTGACTGCGTGTCGATCTTTAATGCCTGCATAGCCCACATCAAGTAGTTTAACATTCGCATGTTGTGCTAATTGACGAGCGAGCCAGTCCGTATTGGTGTGACGTTTCTTGATGACAAGCCAAGCATGATCACCTTCATGATCCGGTTCAAAACCGGACTGCTCTTCGACCTGAAAATCTTCAGCCTGGCTGCGAATAGTGGCACGGGCTTCAGGAGCGCCTTGGCTGTAAGCCAAAGAGTCAATATGTGTCTGACTGTCTATCACTCTTCTACTCTTCTAATAATAAGGCAACAGCGCGGCTTGATAATTCCCGTTTGCTCTTCATGAGTCAAGCGAATAAGTCCAATAATCGGCGTGCTGGGTGATCCCTTTTTTATTACAATGCTTGACGAAGCACGTAAGGTAAGATTCCTCCGTGGTAGAAGTACTCCAGTTCATTGGCCGTATCAATACGCGCAATCACTGAAAAGGTTCTGCTTTCACCATTTTTTGATGTTGCAGTGACTGTGATTTTTTGTCCGGGTGTTAAGTTTTTCAATCCACCGATATCAAAAGCCTCTGTGCCATCTATATTCAGTGACTCCGCACTTTCACCTTCTAAAAACTGTAATGGCAAAATACCCATTCCAATAAGATTGGAGCGATGAATGCGTTCATAGCTGATTGCAATTACGGCATTGATTCCCAGCAGCTTTGGCCCTTTAGCAGCCCAATCACGCGATGAACCTGTGCCGTACTCTTTACCGGCAATGACGATCAAAGGAACATTGTCCGACTGGTATTTCATGGAGGCATCATAGATGGTCATGCCTTCACCTTCAGGTTGATGCCGAGTGAAACCACCTTCAGTGCCTGGTGCCAGTAAATTACGCAGGCGGATGTTGGCAAATGTGCCACGCATCATGACTTCATGATTACCGCGTCTGGCGCCGTAAGAGTTGAAGTCTGCAAGTGCAACGCCATTTTCAATAAGGTATTTTCCTGCGGGTGTTTCGGAAGTAAAAGATCCTGCGGGTGAGATATGATCCGTGGTGACTGAATCACCTAACAGTGCGAGTACACGCGCTTGTTTTATATCTTGTACAGGCGCGGGTTCTTTTTTCATCGTGGCGAAAAATGGAGGCTCTTTAATGTAGGTGGAATTTTCTTTCCAGCTATAGAGTTTGCCCGTAGGTACATCCAGCTCATTCCATTCAGGCTCGCCTTTGAAAACATCATGATAAGCATTTTCAAACTGTTCAAGCCCAACATGTTTTTCAACAAATTGTGCGACTTCTTCAGGCGAAGGCCAGAGATCATCAAGGTAGACGGGCAGGTTGTTGGAGTCAATGCCCACGGGAGCGGTGCTCAGATCGACATTAAGATTGCCCGCTAAAGCAAAAGCAATCACCAGGGCAGGGGAGGCCAGATAATTTGCACGCACTAACGGATTTACACGTCCCTCAAAGTTTCGGTTACCTGACAGCACTGCAGCAACGGATAAATTACCTTCAGTAATCGCATCGCTGATGTGTTTGTGCAGTGGGCCGCTGTTACCAATGCAGGTGGTGCAGCCGTAACCTACAACATGAAACCCAAGTGCTTCCATATAAGGCAGTAGGCCCGCAGAATCGAGATAATCAGTCACTACTTTGGAGCCAGGAGCCAGGCTTGTTTTTACCCACGGTTGAGATTTGAGGCCACGATGGACGGCGTTACGGGCTAACAGTGCTGCTGTGATTAAACCACTTGGATTCGATGTGTTGGTACAACTGGTGATGGCCGCAATGACGATAGAGCCATGACATAAATTATAAGCAACACCATCAGGTTGACGGGTCGGGATATTTCGACCTAACAGTTTATCCAGTTCAGCGTCAGGGTGCTGCTCATGCAGTTCGGGTGGGATCTGCATGGCACTGCCACCTTCACCCAGCCAGCAGACCATAGAGTCGTCATCAACGCCACCCAGCTCATCTTCAAGGTGTTCACTGAGTGCAGAGCGAAATGAGTTGCGAACTTTAGAGAGTATAACGCGGTCTTGCGGACGGCTCGGGCCTGCAAGTGACGGCTCAACATCGCTTAAATCAATTTCTACAATACTGGTATATTCTGGGGTGTTTTTTTCTGCATCGTGCCAAAGATCTTGCGCTTTATAATAAGCTTCGACCAGTGGAGCTATATCGCCACGGCCTGTTAATTTCAGAAAATCAGTTGTTTTTTCATCAACGGGGAAAAGCCCGATGGTTGCGCCATATTCGGGAGCCATATTGGCGATGGTGGCTCGATCTGCCAAAGTGAGGTTGGCCAGACCTGAGCCAAAGAACTCTACAAACTTACCAACCACTCCTTTTTTGCGCAGGATTTCAGTAATTGTTAAAACTAAATCTGTGGCGGTGGTATTGTCTGGAATCTGACCTTTTAGCTTAACGCCAATCACCTGTGGAACCAATAATGAGGAGGGTTGACCCAGCAGAGCAGCTTCGGCTTCAATGCCGCCTACACCCCAGCCTACAACACCGAGGCCATTAATCATGGTGGTGTGTGAATCTGTGCCGATGAGCGTGTCAGGATAAACCCAGGTTTCGCCGTCAACGTCGGATGTCATGGCGACTTTAGCTAAGTATTCAAGATTGACTTGATGAACAATGCCTGTATTAGGTGGAACCACTCTAAAATCATCAAAAGCATTTTGTCCCCAGCGTAAAAACTGATAACGCTCTTTATTTCTACTGTACTCAAGTTCAGAGTTCGCTTTTATAGCGGTTACAGAGGCGTATTGATCGACTTGTACTGAATGGTCAATCACCAAATCTGCCGGTGTAAAAGGATTGATTTTATCAGGGTTGCCCCCGAGCCGTTTTAATGCAGAGCGCATTGCAGCAAGATCGGCAACAGCCGGTACACCCGTGAAATCCTGAAGGAGAACACGAGCAGGCATGAAAAGGATCTCTTTGTCTGGAGTCGCTTTTGCATCCCATTTGCATATCGCTTCAATATCAGCTTTTTTGACTTCAATACCGTCTTCACGTCTGAGCAGATTTTCTAACAGGATTTTAAGTGAAAATGGAAGTGAGGTTAGATCAATGCCGCTTGATTGGGCGACCGCCGGAAGTGAAAAGTAGTGGTAGGTTTTATTCGCAACAGTAAGTGTCGATTTGACACCAAAACTATCGAGTAGGTTTTTGCTCATTATGTTAATCCGCTCAGACTTCTTGAAGAAAATAGTGTGATACTAACAATATCTTGCAAGGCTGGGAAATTTTGGTGGTAATTCGGTGAATATTCTATTCACGTTCTTAATTTTGTTGATGTAACCGGATTATCTGCAACCATTGAAATGGTTGAAAATTGCTTTGTGCCACAATAGCGTTACAATAGTGGCATATTGATTTTGGAAAGTAATGTTATGCAAACTGCAGAATTATCCGTTGGCAAGCAAGGTAGAATAGTTATTCCAGCCAGTTTGCGTCATCAGCTTGCAATAGAATCAGGTTCACAACTGATTGCATGGGTTGAAGGGGGGCGGCTTGTTATGGAATCTAAAGAGCAGCTTTGGCAGTCAGTACATCAGGCATGCAGCACTGTTTCTAAAGAAACTGATTTGGCGCAAGAGTTAATTAATGAGCGTAGAAAGTCCGCAGAGCTTGAAAATAGATGAAAAAAGAAAAATGGGTTGTTGATGCTTCGGCACTTCTTGCAGCAATTCATAATGAGCGAGGTGGTGAATATGTTAAACAGCATATTGAACGCTGCGTGATATCCGCAGTAAATTGGTCAGAAGTATTGCAAAAATTAGAAAAGTCAGGAAGCCAGGTTAGTAAAATAGAGGCATCTCTAAAAGCTTTGGGCTTGGAGGTTGTTGACTTTAGTGAGGACGAAGCTGTTATAGCGGCGGCATTATGGTTGAGTTGTAAAAGTTTAGGCCTATCTTTAGCTGATAGAGCGTGCCTGGCAACCGGAGCACATTTAAAAGCTAAAATTATTACAGCCGATCGAGTGTGGAATAAACTTGAAAGTGTTACGCAGCTGCATCTGATTCGTTAGGAATCGGAAATGTGACTTCAATTCTTGCGCCACCTAATGTATTGGACTGCAATATCGCTAATTCCCCCCCGTGCCATTCAGCAATGCGCTTGGAGATGGCGAGCCCCATTCCATAACCTTGATTGGTTTTGGCAAGGCTGCCACGAACAAAAGGCTTTAGAACCTGATCTCGCTCATTTTCCAGTATGCCTTCGCCATCATCTTCGACCGAGAACAAAATGTGATCTTTTCTGGCTGTTATTGAAAGAAAAACATGGCTGTTTGCATACTGGAGTGCGTTTTGGAAAATGTTATTGATCAGCATGGAAAGGTAACGTTCACTGGCTGCAATGATGGGCTTTTTTGTGGAATGTTGAAATGCTATTTCTTTAGAGTGGTTTCCTGTATTTTTGAGGCAAGCCTTGACCGTGGTTTCGAGGTTTATTGGTACTTTCTCCAGTTTGATCATAGACTGATCCAGTTTTGTATAGTCGAGTAATGTTTCAACCAAAGATTCCATTTCATCCACATCCTGACTGATACGCTGCTGATATTTTTCCCTTGTTTGCAGGTCGTCATTTTCTGATAAAACGTCAATACCAAACCGGAGTCGGGCCAAAGGTGTGCGCAGATCGTGGGAGACTGCGCTGCTCAGCAGTTTATTGTCACTGACCAGTGTTTGAATTTGCTGCGCCATGCGATTGAACTCAATTTCTATCTCTGAAATATAAGAGATAGAGTCTGTTGGTAAACGCTGCTCAAGGTCGCCCTTGCCGAAAGCTATTGCTGTCTCTTTGAGTTTGATCAGATGGTTTACCAATGGATATAGCCAGAGCAATAGCAGTGCCAAAATACCTGCGTAAAATATTACGGTAAAGAATAAACGCAGTGGTTTTTCCTCGGAAGTTTTTAGTGTCGCAGGGAGTGCGAGCGTCAATACTTGTTGCTTTCGAGGCAGATAGAAATTCAGCGTCAAACCATCATCCGATTCCAGTGCGAGTGGTTGTTCATAAGTAAATTCAGCCCGGAGTTCCGAGGGTAATAAAAACTCTGAAAATGGTTTTGTCGAAAACTTAAGGTTTTGACCGGAATTGATCTGTTTGATGGCTTGTTCCGAATCCTGATGAAGATCAATCATTTTTGCCAGACTTGCACCGATTTCCCGATAAGGGGATAAGTCATCTTCTTGCGAATCGCTTGAGTACCGTTCAAACAGACCATCTAAGGCCCAACCCAAGCCGAGCGTTGCAATAATGACGACGAGCAACAGTGATACGGTGAGTTTATGCATCGTTCCAAGCATCGGTCGCAAACAGGTAGCCTTTGCCTCTGATTGTTTTTATTTTTTCCGGATTGGAGGAGTCATCGTTCAATTTTTTGCGTAATCTGGAAATCATCAAATCAATGGCACGATTGATTCCATCGTATTCCAGTTTTAACAGGTTTTGCATCAGATGATCTCGAGTGACTATTTTTCCTGCATTTTGAGCCAGAAGCCAGAGTGCTTCAAACTCATTGGAGGAGAGATCTAGTCGCTCATTAAAAAAAGTTGCGGTTTTTGAGGAGGCATCAATTTTTAAATGCCCAAACCGGAGGGTTTGCAACGTCTCTTTATGCTTTAACAATCTTTTGATTCTGGCCAGCAAAATACGTGGTTTGACGGGCTTTGACAGATAATCATCCGCGCCAAGATCAAAACCCAATACTTCGTCTGTCTCTTCTGTTCTGGCGGTGAGTATCAGGATGGGATTCTTATAGAAAGCGCGAACCTGTTTGCATACCTCAAACCCATCCAGCACGGGAAGCATCACATCAAGAACCACTAAGTCGGGCATAATATTCTGAATTAAATGAACGGCTTTATCACCACGATCCGTCAAGCTGACTTTGTAGCTCTGGGACGTAAGGTAGTCACAAATCCATTCGCTGAGTGACGGGTCATCTTCAACCACTAAAATATGTGGAATATCATTATCTGAAACGGGTTTCAAAATAGCCTCCATCCTCTTTTTTGCCTTTTTGTGGATTTATATACCCAGTGGATGGATACAGTTGATGTGGCAACAGGGGTGTTGTTATCTTGTTGACGCAAGTCAAAATCAAGAGGTTCGGTCGATTGAAAATCTATTTTAATTTTACCTGATTTCGATGTTTTCCAACATTTCAGGGGGGTACTGATCTCTTGCTGAAATAGGCAATAATCTGCTTTAGTGGATGATTGCCAATGGATTGTGATCTGTTGATAACAAACCTGACCTTTGTGCAAACTAATGCAACGATCAGGAGTTATTTCCAGAGAAGGCTTAATATTGGTTGCGTGAATTTTCATTGATACACTGCATAGCAATATTGTGATTAAGAGTAGCGGTTGCGTCATTCGTTTAATCATTAACATGATTAAAAAACATAGCTGATTGATGTGGAGAAAGATGCGCCATGACGGGTTGTGATCATGGGGCTTTGGAAAAAACTTTCCGCAAGTGTTTTATATTCCAGTGAGCATCTAAATAGCCAATTTTCGGTTAACGGACGAGTTGCTCCTACCTTTAATGCTAATACTGATGTTCTGCTTTTAGAATAAAATGCCTCGGTTTCTTGTTGCGAATCGTCGATATATGGGTAGTAAATAACAACTTTCGAAGTCTTGTAGCGAACACGGCCTAATGTGTATAAATTCCAGTTGCGTATTTGCCAGCTTCGTCCGGCTTCTATTAGTGTGACAATATCTTTACGTTGATTGCTTGTGTCTGTGAGCAGCCCGAACTGGAAAATATAGTTTCCATAATAAGCGGTGGCTCTACCACCGACCAGAAAATCACTATTTCTGTCACGCAAGTTTTTAAAGCGATTCACAATAGCTTCGTTGGTAACCAGGCTGATTTCTGTAATACCAGTTGAACCTTCAATGCCATCCGTGTTTTCGCTCAGAGGTTCCCCTTCAAATATTTCAACATTTCTGAAATTGTTATAATCTATAACATCATCATAGATCTGGCTTACAACGAGATCGAGCGACCAGTGGTTGCTATTCCAGGCGTTGTATCCTGCGGTGAAGAGTGTTGAGGAGTCTTCAATGGCTTCAATAAATAACCCCTTCCATTGATAACTGCCGTCAAGTAATAACGAGAATCCAGCCTGATCGCCTTCAGCCTCTATCGGGTTACGCTTTGTCGATGCTTTCAATCCGATCTCGACAAATCCGCCATCTTTTGTATGAGAAGGTGTTTCTGTACTTCTTACATCATGCGCGATATCTGCTGCCATGAGGTCTGAGTTGGCGAATAGGCAAATAATCAATACGATGGAACGCATTCCAATAGAAACCTTCATGTTTATAAGTATCCGGAAAAATAGGACATATGCACAAAATAAAGTGAGTATTTTGGCGTAACTCAATTCGTCAGTTTGTATCAGAGTGTATCAACTCCTCAAAATTACATAGTGATACATTGTTTCAATGGACTTGAGCTACTTGAAACGCATAAAGTGTAAAGTGTAGTTGAAAAAGCGAAGTACGGCATGTTCCTTAATTAAATTTTTTGTCATTGATATAGAGAGAGTTAATCATGAACAGGATAAGAGTAAAAGAGACTTTATTGGTCAGTTCTATTGCACTCGCGCTGAGTGCGTGTGGAGGGGATTCTGTTTATTCACCTTTGGAGAAAAGCTCCGGGGAAAGTAGTACTGAAGCCTACCAATTAAAAAACTTGCCTGCCCAAAGAAGCATCGAAATTCCTAAGTCACTGCTTACAAAAAGAGCAGAATCAAATGCACGAGCGCTGAGTCGTTCTGTGACGATGTCGGGTGCGTCTGAAAATGCTGAAATAGGGGACGGAACCGAGCCTGCTCCTTTTGGCCCTGATGGAGATTGGCAAAATGTCAGCTTTGGTTATTTGATGATTAAAGGCTCAGCTTTTGCCGTTGAGCTCAGCCGTCTGGAACAAGAGCGTGAAGTCTTGATGCTGGATGCAGTTTGGGATGATATCAAATCGCGTTGTGACGGCACAGCATTGGGCGAAGCATGCTCTATTCCAGAAAAAGAAATTTCACTCAACGTGACCGAAGCACTGGTGAAAGCTAATGATGAAATTAATAAACGCATTGATGATTTATATGAAAGCCAATTCGGTGATCTTTATGGTACTGGCGGTGCTGTTTCAGGTGGGAATCCGGGTGTAAATATCGCTGCAGTTGACCCTCTAACAATGCCGAACCATCAGGATATGGGCGATGATAGTGTTCCTCCAGAGGATTATCAAGTCATGCCTGAGCCACAAGAAGTGGATGGAGTTGTAATTTATGATTCTCCAGAAGATGTAGATCTTCCGATTGATGAGCCTTGGGTTGAGCCTCAACCTGACTTTGTTGCAGGTGAAGTGATTCCATTGGGGGCAATCAGTTATACACAGTTCAGTGTTGATGAAGACTTTCAATACGAAGTTGAGATAGACCCCTATTATATGGATCCTGTTTCTATAACTGCAAAAGGTGATGATGGGGATCGTGTTGAATTCATAGGTTCTTCTGTTGTTGCGGATGAACGTTTTTTTGTGACCTGGTCGGAGGATGAGAAACGTGTGAATAGCGGGTTTCGTTATGAAGATGACCTAACAAGTTATGCGTACACTTTTATTTATTCAGATCAAGGTGACGAAAAAATAGTCAAGATTCATGATAAAAATAGTTTTGATATGGGTGATGAGTTTGGCAAAGGCGGATACTCGTCAACGATCTCTTTGAGTGAAAAAGAGAGTGATCCCGATGGCATGATTAACATTGTTTTTAATATGAATAATTACACGCCTGAATTTGTGTCAAATACGTCTTCAAAAGGGCGTGTCAGTGATGATGGTGGCTTTTTGAGAACAGAGGGAACCTACACAGATACATTCGATGGAGAAAAGAATGTATCCGTATTTAATACAGAAGAAATCTTTGATGGCGAAGGCAATCTGTTGAAATATCGATGGTGTGATACAGCTTGTGATCAGGATAAAAATTGGAAAGATGGCGGTATGAATTGGCTTCCTATTCCGATGGATGAGCCCTTTGAAGAGTTTGATTTTGAAGAGAGCGAATTCTACATGGATGATGGTGAGTTTGAACAGATTGAGAGTTCGTTTTATACCGTCTCGGGTTTAGAGAAAAAAGGTGAATATATCATTGTTTCTGAAAAAATTTCCGGGAACGAATTTAATGATGTATTTGAAAATATAATTGGCGGTGGAATGGTCGATGATCAAGGCTCTGATATTTATTATTGGAGTGAAGAAGGTCAATTTGATGCCGCAATTGTATATTTAATTATTTTTGATGAAGAGGGCTTTATCTTTCAATATGAAGAAATTTCAGGAGTGGAACTTACTCTCAATCAAAATTCTGAACCTTTGGTAATGATGCCTGTTGAACCTGGTCATGGTATTGGTGATGGTGCGGGCCCTCCTCCAATGATGGGTGACATGCCTGACTCTGATGTACCTATGGTGTCACCAAGCATGATGTAGTTTTCTTAAACATAGTAAGCCCCCTTTATTGGGGGCTTATTTGTTTGAATTCAGAAAGCAGGATTTTCACTTAAACAGTCTTTCCTGTATCTTTGCCGAACATGGCAAATCAAGTAAAAAAAGAATGGCAGCAAGAGCTGGCGCGATCAATTAAATCTCCGGATGTGTTGGCAAGTATGTTGCCACTATTATCAGACAAACAGGCGATGGGTATGCAAGGTGCTCATCAAAGCTTTCCGCTTCGAGTGCCATTGGCGTGGATTGACCGGATTCAAAAAAATGATCTGAATGATCCACTGCTGCGCCAGATATTACCTCATGGCGATGAGTTGCGGAATGTCGCTGGTTTTACTGACGATCCATTGAATGAGTCCGGTTCAATGCCGCGTAGAGGTATTTTGCATAAATACCATGGTAGGGCACTGTTAATCGCAAGCTCCGCTTGTGCGATTCATTGCCGATACTGCTTTCGTCGTCATTTTCCCTATCAGGAAGTCACTCTGACAACAGCGCAATGGGAAGAGGTTTTTAGTTATCTGGAAAATGACAAGGAAATGAGTGAGGTCATTTTAAGTGGCGGAGATCCACTGACACTGAATAATGATCGACTTTTCCAATTGATGCAGCGTCTTGAAGAGATACCTCATATTCGCAGATTGCGTTTGCATACGCGCACACCGATTGCTCTACCTTCCAGAATTGATCATGAGTTTGTCGAACGACTCAGCCAGTTACAGAAAAAAATTAAAATGGTGGTGGTTTTGCATGTGAATCATGCTAATGAGATTGATGTCGATGTCAGCGATGCTATTTACAAAATAAGAAAAACCGGTGCGACTTTGCTCAACCAGACTGTTTTATTACGCGGAGTGAATGATTCTGTTGAAGCGTTGGAAGGTTTAAGTGAGGCGTTATTTAAAACAGATGTTCTACCCTATTATTTGCACCTTTTGGATAAAGTTCAGGGTGCTGCACACTTTGAGGTTGAACAGGCAGAAGCGATTGATTTGATGACGGCACTGCGCACTCGATTGCCGGGCTATCTGGTGCCAAAATTAGTGCAGGAAAATGCAGGTGAACCTTTTAAAGCGATGATTGATCTATCAGTGGCTAAAGCCTAAATAAACCGCTACACTTCCTCCTTGAATTTTACAAAAAACTTTGGAGATTATGAGTAGTGATTGAACGTACATTTTCTATTATCAAGCCAGATGCCGTCGCAAAAAATGTGATTGGAAAAATTTATAGCCGTTTTGAAACAGCGGGTTTGAAAGTTGTTGCTTCAAGAATGGAGCAATTGACACGTGAGCAAGCAGAAGGTTTTTATGCGGTGCATAAAGAGCGTCCGTTTTTCAATGATCTGGTCTCATTCATGATTTCCGGCCCTGTGATGTTGCAAGTGCTTGAAGGCGAAAATGCGATTGCAAAAAATCGTGAGCTGATGGGTGCAACCAACCCTTCAGAAGCGGCAAAAGGGACGATTCGTGCAGATTTCGCAAGTTCTATTGATGAAAATGCAGTGCACGGTTCGGATGCCGCTGAAACAGCTAAAGAAGAGATCGAATATTTTTTCGGTGCCAATTCCGGAAGCTGTGTTTGCACTCGCTCTCGGTAATTTACTTTGAGTATTGAGATAAAAAAAAGCCCGACCAAAACTAATCTGTTAGATTTGGATCGGCAAGCGATGGAGGCCTTTTTTGCTCAAATGGGTGAAAAGGCCTTTCGCACTTCTCAGGTACTAAAATGGATCTATCAGGTTGGGGTACATGACTTTGATGAGATGACTAATCTGAGCAAAGCACTTCGAAACCACTTGAAAGAGAGTGCTGAAATAAAAATACCTGAAATGGTACGGGAGCAAATATCGAAAGATGGCACCTGTAAATGGCTTTTTCAGCTAGACGGTGGCAACTCCATTGAAACGGTTTTGATCCCTGAAAAAGAGCGAGGCACCTTGTGTATTTCCTCTCAAGTCGGTTGTGCTCTGGATTGCTCTTTTTGCTGCACAGCGCAGCAAGGTTTTAATCGTAATTTAACAGTGAGTGAAATGATTGGTCAGGTTTTGTGGGTTGATCAATACTTAAAGGATAAGGGTGAAAAATCGCGCCCCATTACTAATGTTGTTTTGATGGGTATGGGCGAGCCCCTGCTTAATTTGAACAATGTCATCAGTGCGATGAATCTGATGATGGATGATTTGTGCTTTGGCTTATCCAAACGGCGAATTACTTTAAGCACAGCGGGTGTGGTGCCTGCGTTGGATCGTTTTACTGACATGAGTGATGCGAGTCTGGCGATCTCTTTGCACGCGACGACCGATGAAATACGCAATACGTTAGTGCCAATTAATAAAAAATACCCGCTCGAACGCTTGATGGCGGCATGTAAGCGCTATACTACTAAACTGCCGGGGCGATCAATTACGTTTGAGTATGTCATGATTGATGGTGTGAATGATCTGCCCGCACATGCAAGGCAGCTTGTTAAAATGCTTAAGGGGATTCCGTCAAAAATTAATTTAATTCCATTTAACCCTTTTCCCGGGACGGACTATGTCTGTTCGACAGCGGAAGCGATTGAGCAATTCCGGCAAATTTTGATGGCTGCCGGTTTTATTACAATGACTCGTAAGCCGCGTGGTGAAGATATTGATGCCGCGTGTGGGCAGTTAGCAGGGCAAGTAAAAGATCGAACCAAACGCAATACAATAAGTGAGCTAGTTTAATGGACAAAACTATTCTGTTTTTTATCATCATGGTGAGTGTGGTGGCCTGCAGTTCTGCGTCGAAACAATCACCTAAAGACAATCAGCAATCTGCGGCAGAGGTCAATGCGCAATTGGCACATGCTTATATCCGTCAAGGCAATAAGAGGGAGGGTGTTGAAAAGTTGCGAAAAGCGTTGGAGTTAAAGCCGGAGTTGCCCTCAACACATCACTATATTGCAGAGAGTTATCGCTTGTTGGGGCAGGCGGCGCTGGCGGAATCGCATTATTTAAAGGCAATAAAACGCGCACCGGGAGATTCACCGATGCAAAATAATTACGGTGTGTTTTTGTGCGAACAAACGCGTTATAAAGATGCCGAAAAACACTTTTTGGTGAGTGCACGCAATCCTCTTTATGCCACACCAGAGGAAGCGTATGAAAATGCAGGGCTGTGTGCATTGCGTATACCGGATAAGGAGCGGGCTGAATTTTATTTTCGTAAAGCTATAGAAATGCATCCGCTTCAGGCACGTTCACTGTATCAATTAGCACTTCTTGAGTTTGAGCAGGGAAACTATATGCAAGCGCGTGCGTTTCTTCAACGCTATGAAGGGCTTGCAGAGCAAACGCCTGAAACGTTATGGTTAGGTCTGCGAATAGAGCGTCATAATGGAGATCAAGCAGTGATGGCACGATACGCCAACGCTTTGACCGGGAAGTTTCCTGATTCTCAGGAAGCGCTATGGTATCTGGAGTCGAAAAAACCATGAAGGCATTTATGGAATCTGCCAGCAAAGATGATCAACAGCACTCTTCTGTTGCCATTGGGGTTGGTTCAGAGTTGCGTAAAGCTCGTGAATCAAACCAGTTGAGCCAGATGGATGTTGCAGAGCAGTTGTATCTGGATAAAAGTATTATTAGTGCATTGGAGCGTGATGATTATAGTGCTTTACCGGAAGCTATTTTTGTTAAAGGTTATATTCGCAGTTATTCACACTTGGTGGGTTTAAACCCTGAAACTTTAATCAAGCTTTACGAAAACAGTGAAACAGAGCAACCTTTGCCTGTGTTGGAGAATGTTTGTAAAACCAAAGATCAAGTATCAGAGCAACATGCTTTACCGCGTTGGCAGATTTTATCTCTGGTGGCTGTCTGTTTGGCTTTGCTCTTGTTTGTTTATCTGTTTAATAGTTCTGAACCGAAAGAAAAAGTGGTGGTAACAAATACATTTGAAGAGCGTGTCGACGTTGGTGATGAAATAGAAGCACTGGCTTCAGAGAATATTTTTCAAAATAGTGAAAGTATAGAAATAGAACTGCCGGAAGATCATTGGGTCGAAAATAATTTTCGTGCTGGAGATTCTGTTCCAGCCATTGAAACTGAATCAGAACCTGTTGTTAACCCATCTGTTAGTGTAAAACAATCCTCCAGTAAAATTTTATCTGAAGAAAGCCATGTCACAATGGTACTAAAATTTATAGAAGATTCCTGGGTAGAGATTACTGACTCTTCAGGTCAGCGCTTATATTTTAATTTGGCAAAAAGTGGCAGCGAGCTTAATGTGTCGGGCGTCGCTCCTTTTGATGTTCTTTTGGGTTATGCAATCGGTGTAACGATTCAATATAACGGTAAACCTTTTGATTTAATCCCCTATATCCGTGGAAAAATGGCACGTTTTACATTGGGTAAAGCGGGGGACAAGGCAAATACCGATGAGCTTTAAAACAACAATCAAACGCCGAGTGTCCAGACAAATTCAGGTCGGCTCTGTTGCGGTGGGTGGTGATGCACCCATTTCGGTTCAGAGTATGACTAATACGGATACCTGTGATGTACAGGCGACCGTGGCACAAATCAGAGCGTTAGAGAGTGTTGGTGCTGATATTGTACGTGTATCTATACCTACCATGGACGCAGCAGAAGCTTTTGGTGCCATCCGCAAAGAGGTTGAAGTTCCTTTAGTTGCAGACATCCATTTTGATTATAAAATTGCACTGCGTGTTGCGGAGCTTGGCGTGGATTGCCTGCGCATTAACCCCGGAAATATCGGACGTGATGATCGTGTGAAGGCAGTGGTTGATTGTGCGCGTGAGCATAATATTCCGATCCGTATTGGAGTGAATGCAGGCTCTTTGGAAAAAGAGCTTCTTCAGCGTTATAAAGAACCCACGCCACAAGCGATGGTTGATTCTGCAATGCGGCACGTTGACCTGCTTAATCAATATGATTTTCAAGATTTCAAAATCAGCCTGAAAGCTTCTGATGTTTTCATGACCGTGGCGGCTTATCGAATTCTGGCAAGCCAAATTGAGCAACCGCTGCATTTGGGAATTACTGAAGCGGGTGGTTTTCGTGCAGGCACCGTCAAATCTGCAATTGGTTTGGGTATGTTATTAGCCGAAGGAATCGGTGATACGTTGCGTGTCTCTCTGGCGGCTGATCCCGTGCAGGAGATCAAGGTGGGCTTCGATATTTTGAAAAGCCTCCACTTACGCAGCAAGGGTATTAATTTAATTGCTTGTCCAAGTTGCTCACGGCAGAACTTTGATGTGATTAGCACAGTGAATGCATTGGAAGAGCGGCTGGAAGATATTATTGAACCCTTGGATGTTGCTGTGATTGGCTGCGTGGTGAACGGGCCTGGAGAGGCGCGTGAAGTACAAGTCGCGGTGACGGGTGGAACACCCAACCTGATTTACCTCAATGGTAAACCGGATCATAAAGTTTCCAATGAACAATTGATTGATCGCATGGAAAAAGAGATTCGTGATGCAATTGCATCGAAACAGGATTAAAAGCCATCATGAGGCTTGATAATCGGGTTCGAATACGCCGATTTTATTCCTGGGCAAGAGTGTATGAAATTAATTATCGGTTATTGCTCAAGCTCACTCAAGGGCTTGAAACACTTCCTGATGAGGTTTTATTATTGAGCGATGATTCACACACTGTGACGGTTTCGGTGGTCGAACGTTGTAAATTTACAACTTCCATTACGCTGAACCATGATTTGAAAAGCCATGATCTGTTTGTTGTAAACCCCTCAGTAAAAATTCGTATTTATCATGATGCCCGGCTTGCCGAAGTTGTGGCTTGCCAGCAAGATTCGAAGTTTTTTGCGGTCTATCCTTTCATTTTAGCCAAAGTCCCTTTCCAAAATGAGAAGCGTGATGTCAATCTGTTTTTAAGAGAGTGGCTTAACCATTGTCTTGCACAAGGGTATCGTCTGAAAAATAACTCTCTGTCGTAAATATTCAGGGCTTGAAGAAAATCAAAAAATAACCTGCATTGAAAAAAATGTGGAGTATTATTGGGGCTTTCAGGCTTCCATATCGATCTTTAAAATAGCCAAATGCCAGTGATGGAATAAGCACAGCAGCAGCCCAGAGTGGTGGATGGTAAATGAAATGCATCGCTGTAAAGATAAGGCTGGTGATGAAGTTAGAGGCGCTGATCGGGCCGGGTAGCTGATATGAAATCCAGTAATGAAAACGTTCTTGTAATAAACCTCGGAATACAATCTCTTCCAACACTGGATAGATCAAAACAAGTAGTAAAAACTCTTTAGGAAAATTGAGTGGCCATGCCAAATCTATAGTGGGTTGAGCCCATAGATAGAGTCCGTACAAAAACAGAAGGGCGGTTGCAATAACCGCCCAGAACTGAAAATCACGCCACAAGGTCAGTGGTGACTTCTTATGTAATGACAGTCGGTTCACTGCGACCTGTACGCTCTTCAATTTCAGAAATCTGGTGAGCAATTTGAATGAGTTCCGCCAATCCCTCTTGAGCATCCAGACCGTGTTTTGTCTGGTCTTTTTCATAAGATTCCAGATAGATGCGGATGGTCGCACCTTCCGTGCCAGTGCCAGATAATCGAAAGATAATGCGTGAGCCATCGCTAAAAATAATGCGAATGCCTTGGTTTTCGCTGACACTTTGATCAATGGGGTCGGTGTAAGAAAAATCATCACACTCTGAAGCCTGATAATTGCCGAAGGTTTGTCCTTTGATGGATGCAAAGTTATTTTTTATATGCGTCATAAGCGCCGTAGCGGCTGCACTATCTACACCTTCGTAATCAT
The DNA here is from genome assembly GCA_964468225.1 of uncultured Gammaproteobacteria bacterium. Classification (GTDB taxonomy): domain Bacteria; phylum Pseudomonadota; class Gammaproteobacteria; order JAADGQ01; family JAADGQ01; genus S141-38. The sequence continues at coordinate 7,413 of CAYXVC010000001.1, read as the reverse complement.
GGCGCGAATAAAAATTTCTGCCGTAGGTCGCCCAGTGATCCAGTGCAATATCTTCAACAGAGAGTTTAAGTTTGGCGATAATGTTTAACCAGAAGAGTACAGCCCATAATCCATCCTTTTCTCTGATATGGCTTGATCCCGTTCCAAAGCTCTCTTCGCCACATAAGGTCACTTTTCCTGCATCCATTAGATTGCCAAAAAACTTCCAGCCTGTGGGGGTTTCATAGCAGTCAATGCCTAGCTTTTCCGCAACGCGGTCAACAGCTGCGCTGGTCGGCATGGATCGCGCGATTCCTGCCAAACCCTCTTTGTAGCCCGGAGCAAGTGTTGCATTGGCGGCGATGATTGCAAGGCTGTCGCTGGGGGTAATAAAAAACCGGCGGCCTAAAATCATATTGCGGTCACCATCCCCATCGGATGCCGCCCCAAAATCAGGTGCATTATCACCATAAAGCGTATCGACCAGTTCATGAGCATAGGTCAAATTAGGGTCAGGGTGACCGCCGCCAAAATCAGTCAGCGGCTCTGCATTGCATACGCTGCCTTTTGGCGCACCTAAACGCTGCTCAATGATGACTTTTGCATAAGGCCCGGTAATGGCGTGCATTGCATCAAAAGAGAGGCGAAAGCCATCTTTGATTAAGGTTTGTATGGCATCAAAATCAAACAGTGATTCCATAAGCTGCGCATAATCTGTAACGGGGTCAATCACTTCAATTTGCATATTGCCGATTTGTGAAGAGCCAATTTTAGAGAGGTCAACATCATCAGAGTCAGCGATCAGATAAGTATCAAGGGTTTTTGTCTGCTCAAAAATAGCATCAGTGATTTTTTCAGGGGCAGGGCCACCATTGCTAATATTATATTTGATACCAAAATCACCGTCAGGCCCGGCCGGGTTATGGCTGGCAGAGAGAATGATTCCACCAAAGGCGTTGTATTTTCGAATCACTTCCGAAGCAGCAGGGGTAGATAACAGGCCATTTTGGCCGACTAAAACGCGCCCAAAACCATTGGCTGCGGCCATTTTTAAAATAATTTGAGTGGCTTCCTGATTATAAAAACGGCCATCTCCTCCGACCACCAGAGTTTTTTCCTGAAAACCATCCAGTGAATTGAAAATGGATTGCACAAAGTTAGCAAGATAGTGCGGCTTTTGAAAAACAGTAACTTTTTTTCTGAGACCCGATGTTCCGGGCTTTTGGTCAGAAAACGGGGTGGTTTGAACAGTTGCGTGACTCATATTCTTATAAAAACCTTATCAATATAAAAGAGGGCGTTAGGAACGTATCGGTAGACCTTGAAAAACCGGCAGGTCGAACCCACTATTCTGCCATCGTTTGTTAATAAATGGAAAAACCAAGGGGAAACAGCCTGCTATGACAATTGAATCACACAAAGAAACGCTGGGATTTCAAACCGAGGTCAATCAGTTATTGAAACTGATGATCAACTCTCTTTATTCGAATAAAGAGATTTTTTTACGGGAGCTGATCTCCAATGCGTCTGATGCTTGCGACAAGCTACGTTTCGAAGCGCTGGCTGATGATGCACTGTATGAAGGCGACAGTGATTTCAAAATCAGAGTCGATTTTGATAAAGAGAAACGCACTATTACGATTACGGATAATGGCATCGGCATGACTCGTGAAGAGGTGGTTGATCACATTGGTACGATTGCTAAATCGGGTACCAAGCAGTTTATGTCAGCATTAACAGGTGATCAGGCGAAAGATTCTCATCTGATTGGTCAATTTGGTGTGGGGTTTTACTCCGCATTTATTGTTGCAGACAAGGTGACGTTGACCACACGGAAAGCGGGTTTGGGTCATGAACATGGTGCGCGTTGGGAGTCAGAAGCGGAAGGTACCTATTCACTGGAAACTGTTGAAAAAGCAGCTCGCGGAACCGAGATTGTTTTGCATCTGAAAGAGGGTGAAGACGAACTGTTAGAAAGTTATCAATTGCGCTCAATTATCACGCGCTATTCAGATCACATCAATTTGCCTATCGAAATGAAGTCGACAGAAGAGGGCAAAGAAGATGAATATGAAGCGGTGAATCGTGCTTCTGCTCTTTGGGTTCGTCCTAAGAAGGAGATCACAGAAGAAGAGTACAAAGAGTTCTACAAACATGTCGCGCATGATTTTGAAGATCCGCTGACTTATCTCCACAATCGTGTCGAAGGTACGCAGTCTTATACGTCACTGCTTTATATTCCAAAACGGGCTCCTTTTGATCTGTATGAAAGAGAACGTTCTCACGGAATCAAACTGTATGTAAAACGTGTTTTTATTATGGAAGATGCAGATCAACTGATGCCAACGTATCTGCGCTTTGTTCGCGGTGTGATTGATTCTGATGATTTGCCATTGAATATTTCGCGTGAAATATTACAGAAAAATGCACAGATCGATAAATTACGCTCGGCTTCGGTTTCCCGAATTTTGGGTAAGCTGGAAAAAATGGCGAAGAGTGAGCAAGAGACTTACGCTGAATTCTGGAAAACTTTTGGCAAAGTAATGAAAGAGGGGATTGCAGAAGATACTGCAAATCGTGAGCGCATTGCTAAACTGTTACGTTTTTCTTCAACACATAATGACAACGATGTTGAAGATGTCTCTCTGGATGCGTATATCGAACGCATGAAAGAGGGACAGAAAGATATCTATTATATTACGGCCGAGAGTTATGCCGCAGCATTAGGCAGCCCTCATCTGGAAGTATTCCGTAAAAAAGGTATCGAAGTATTGTTGATGCATGAGCGTGTGGACGATTGGATGATCTCTTATTTGAGTGAGTTCGAAGGGAAATCTCTGAAATCCATCGCTAAAGGAACTTTGGATCTGGGTGACTTGGAAGATAAAGAGGAAAAAGAGGCGCAAAAAGAGACTGAAGAAGCATTTAAGTCTCTGGTTGAGAAAATGCAAACAGCGATTGGTGATCAAGTTAAAGAAGTTCGAGTCAGCCATCGCTTGACTGACTCTCCATCATGTTTGGTTGTTGAAGAGCACGATATGGGGGCAAGCTTACAAAAGCTGATGAAAGAAGCGGGGCACAGTATGCCGGATGTGACTCCAATCATGGAGATTAACCCGGATCATGCCTTGGTTGAGTGCATTAAAGCGGAAAATGACGAAGAGCGCTTTAAGGAGTGGAGCTTGTTATTGTTTGACCAAGCCTTGTTGACTGAAGGTGGCCAACTTAATGATCCTGTTGCATTTGTTCGTCGTATGAATGGATTGTTGCTGGATAAAAAAGTGGCATAATTAATTTTTAATTGCATTTAAAAACAAAGAAGCAAATATGAAATAGCTTTTACAATTTGTAGAGGCTATTTTGTTGATTATTCCTGGGAATAAGGAGTGCTTTATTTATGAGCCAAGTCACAGAACTTTATGATAAAAAAGTGGCATAATTAGCTTTTTATTGCATTTAAAAACTTAAGAAGCGAATATGAAATAGCTTTTACAATTTGTAGAGGCTATTTTGTTAATGTTCCTAGGGATAAGGAGTATCTTTATTATGAGTCAAGTCACAGAGCTTTTTGATACTATTTCATCACTGATTGATTACCACGAAGAAGATTGGAATATTCTTCAGGAGGAAGCAGAAGTAATTGCTTCATGGGCTCCCGAGATTGTTACTGTTTTTTATGACACGCTGTATGCGATAGATGAAACGAAAGCAGTGTTTAACGAAGGAGAGCGCCCTAAAGTTGAAAAGACTTTAGCCGATTGGGTCGCCACTATTACAAAGGGTCAGCAACGATCTGAGTTTTGGGATCACCAGTGGTTTATCGGTTTGCTTCATGTGAAGAGGGGTGTAAAAAATCTTTATTTGTTGGGTATGATGAATCGAGTCCAACAAGTTGTATTAGCTAATTGCGTGAAAACATATGATAAAGATCGAGCTTATCAAGTGTTTGAGGCATTTTTGCGTATTAGCGGTGTCATTTCTGCTCTGATTGCCGAAAGCTATGGTATTGTTGTTGAGAACAGCACTCAGGCAGGGCTATCTAAAGTTGG
>CAYXVC010000001.1:0-3285 GCA_964468225.1 uncultured Gammaproteobacteria bacterium | reverse complement strand
TCGGATCGCTTGCCACTACAATGCCAGTTATTTTAAATAAGGACTGGCAATGTAGTCTTTTAGCTTTAGCTCATATCGAACCTAACATTTTTGAGATTTTCAAAAACTTTGTACTTATTATCTGAACGTATACTCTACTATGTCGTAGTTTTCGCCACGCAAGACACTTCCAATTTGTTTTCCTATCATTCTTTTGTTTCCAGTAATTTCCTCCAATGCGCCTTGTATCACCCCTAAAGTAAAAATTATCTCTTTGGATGAACCAAGCTCTTCGCCTGAAGAGCACATGGTGTCACTAAGGTAAACACGAATAAGTGTGTCTTCAATTTCGACTTTATTAAGAACGCAGAGTCGGGTTCCTGATTGTCCAAGTATGTTAGAAATTATTTTAGACCATTCATCAACAGGCTTGTCTGTATTTTTTAAACCTAATGTTTGTGCAACGTTTTGTCCGCGTTTACGCCCTGCTAAAAGAAGACATCCTTTTGTAGCCATTGGACCCATGAGTGTCTCAAATCCGCTTATGATGGCTTTTGTGCAGACAATACTGCTGAAATCACCCAGTTCTTTTCTCGTATATTTTTTGATAGTCTTTCTCCGCTTATATAGTTTTCACTCCCTGATTTAAAGATTAATAAAATGTGATATCCATTGAACTTGAAATGTAAGCAAATACTATACCAGTTTTTTTATTTTTTTGATTTATTTAGAAAATAAACCTAGCTGTTTTTTTCTGTTTTTATTGAGTGTAAAAAAATTAGACAGGCGTACGAGGTGGTATTGCAGATTAGGAAGGTGGGGTTTTATGAGCAGTCGGGGTTGAAAATCAATCTGAACCCGGATTTAAATCCGGGCTCTAGGCATCTCTTTACATAGCGTTTAGCAGCTCATCAACGCCTTTCTTGACGGCGTAACGTACGCCGCCTATGACAGCCGTCACATCTGTAAACAGAGCAAGAATATCATCGCCAATGGTTGCGATAATGACTTTTCCCTGATCAAATTCAGCCAGATATTGAGTCATTCCACCTAAGTTGAATTCCCCACCCAAACCTTCTGATGTGCCAATGGCCGTTGCAACCATTGCGCCTAAAGCTTCCATGTCAACGGTCTCAGAAGCGGCACTTTCGATAACAAAACCATCACGACCTACCAATGCAACAGCATTGACACCATTTATTTTTAAAAAATTCTCAAGAACTTTACTTAAGTCTTTTCCCATTTTGACACTCCACTTACTTTAGTTTTTGGTTAATGAAATATTTATAGCTTAGGATGTCGTCCAATGACATGAAAAGCTATCTATCCTTAGTATCTGATGCACTACTTTTCCTATTATAAGGAAAGATGCTTTGAATAATCCAGTTTGAAATTTTCTGGCCATCATTTTTACCCCCAAAATGGACGTGTGTCAAATATTGAAATAGAAAATGTTGAGGCTTATTATAATCTTTTTCTGATTCCAGGTTCGGTTCGATTAAATGAATCGTATCATGATGAATCAAATTAAGTAGAGCCATCAAAGTAGCACTGTTTTTATCTGATTGCGGCACACAATTTTCCAGACAAACTAATACAGAATGAAAATCACTCAGTAGTTTAAACCACTTTTGTTCAGGGTGTTTTAGAAGTTTATCGGTAGTGATGCCTAAAATATAAACAACGGTATTTTTGGAAAGTGTTAATCGCCATAAAATAACAGTTTCCTGTTCATCCTCTGTTTTATTTAAAGAGACAGGTTTTCCATAAAGTGTTGTAAAAAAAAATTCAATAAACTGTTTATCTCCAAATATAGCGAGCACCAGATTGTTACCATTTTGGTGAATTGCACTATTGATCAGGTGCTGAATGCTCTTGGTCTTTACAGGTCTGCAAAAACTGCGATAATTTTCAGGATTGTTTAATGCATCTTCAATTTTTGAAAGTATCGTCGGGTCATCAATTAGTTGGCTTGGGGCTTTTTTTAGAGAAATTTGTCTGTTTTTTATAAGCTGCCGGATTAAATTTATAGCTTTATTATAAAAGTCTATTGATTCAAGTAACCTTGTTGGTTTTTCTTCTTTTTCCAGAATATTATGAATGTTTTTTAATAAGTCGCTGTCAGATTTGGTTTTTTTTGCTTCATAAAAAAGTGTTTGAGTTGCAGAGAAAAGTTGATTTTGATGCTTTTCAATATGATGGTTTTCAATTTCGCTTGAAATACCTTGTGCATGATCCAGAAAGCCTCTAACATACCGTGGTTTATTACTCTTTAGTAGAATATTTGATTTTGTTAGCAGTTTGTTGAGTGTATCAATCGCTTCAGTCATATCGTGTTCGATTTCCCAATATGATAAAAGTGTGGCCCACTCTTTGATTTCCCCCGCTTTTCCTGTTAAATCAGCATGCAGCATGCATAATTCGGCTAAATTTTTTTGCATCATTCTTGTGTACCTAAATTTAATTTTTGTTGTACTGTTTAGGACGATCTGATGTGGAAAGTATTTGTACTTCTTTCAGTTTTTTTGCTATACATTTTATATCTTACATTGATGTATTGATTTTATAGCATAATTTTTTCATAGAAAATAGATGGTGAAGTTATATGGATCAGGATATGTCGAAAAAAGAGGTTGTGGTTATTCCTGGTGAAAAGGTAAAGCACTCCTTCTCTTTTTCTCGATGGTTTGGGCCGCTATTTTTGTGGCGTAAAAAAAATAGATCCAGCCAGAAAAGCGAGCCCCAATTTGGTGTTGATATGCGTGATTTGGCTTCATCACTTGACTCATTAAAACATGATGGCATACACCGCCCTGGGCCGGATCTATCCTCTGCTAGTCTTGTTGCGGAGAGTATTGCCGTGGTGGGTGATGTTTCAAAAAACACAGAAAAAGTATCGATTTCGGGTAGTGATGCCAAGGCAAAACAGGAAAAGTTACTTGAAGAGTTTGCACTTTTAAGTGGTATTGAACTTTCACCTCAATTTGTATCCGATTTTAGAGAACGTGTAGAAAAACAGCTTAAAACAAAATCTTTGCCGCCGCCCTCCTTAGAGCTAAACCCAGAAGATAAATCTTCGGTTCATGATATAGATCATGCAAAAAATAGTGAAGCAGATTCTGAAATTGAAGAAAAGACAGTGAGTGTTGGTGCTGCAAATGCTGCTGTTTTTGAAGATAGTGGGAAGAGTGGGCTTGAACCGAAGCCGAAGTCTAAGATAGAGCCAAAACCAAAACCGAAGTCTAAGATAGAGCCAAAGCCAAAGCCAAAGCCAAAGCCAAAGCCAAAGCCAAAGCCAAAGCCAAA